>NZ_JAYGGZ010000075.1:0-23501 GCF_034931465.1 Anabaena sp. UHCC 0399
ATAAGTAAGCGGGTCAAATTGAATATGAAACTTCACCCGGACTTACTGATGAGAGGGCTTGAGGGTGAAGCTTGATTAAACCTACCTACTTAGTTAGGACTTTAGTTTTTGTTATTAAGACAAAGGAGGAGAAACTTGCTTTTTAAAGACGTGATTAATTGCATCTCTACGATTAATATTTCAATGATTTCGTGATTTTCAATCTTTCACAGAACTAACTGATTTTCGGTCAATTGAGATATTTTGATTAGATTTAATAGAACCCCCAGTTAAGCTACGGAAATATAGACCACCAACAGTGAGTAAAAATACAACATATCCTATGGCTTGCACTAAATAGAGATGTTCTCTATAGCCAAATAAAGATTTGAGAATTATACCAGGGAATTGTTGATCTGGCAGTATGCTGTTGGTATTCCAAACCATTGGCCCCAAAATACAAGAATGGATTTTGGTAAAGTGTTCGTAATAAAAACACAAACTTTCTGAGGCGCGATTGCTCAGAGCTAGGTTCGCTACAGCGTCATCAAAATGCTTTAATGTAGAAACTACTAAACCAGCAACAATCAATACTAATAAAACACCCATCACCTGGAAGAATTGACGGATATTAATTTTGACACCTAGTTTAAATAACAATACACCGATTGCGGCGGCTGTAGCCAACCCTGCAAGTGCGCCAATTGTGGGTATTAGTCCTTGTTGAAAATTGGCGGCGATAAATAGAACTGTTTCAAAGCCTTCACGAACAACAGCAATCAAAATTAAACTAAAAACGCCCCAAGCTGCATTTGAGTTTTTGCCTAAAGCGTCGGTGACTGCTCCTTCAACTTGGGCTTTCACGAATCTGGCTTGCTTCGTCATCCAGATTAACATCCAACTGAGCATGGCGATCGCCAGTACGCTAAACACACCTTCTAGCATTGGTTCAACTACAGGGGTATATTGGGGATTTGCTGCGCCGATAGCTTTAATTAACCAACTGAATAGCACACCAATCAACGCACTGATAACGATACCAACGCCAATACCAGCATATACCCAAATGTTGAGGCGTGACTGTTTAGCTTTTTTCAATAATGCCAACACAATACCAACAACTAAAGCGGCTTCTACGCCTTCGCGGAGTGTAATTACAAAAGTAGGTAGAGCAGTACTAAAATTCATTTTGATTAGTCATTTAGTCTTTGTTCATTCCATAGTTTTTAGTGCAACAGATAGTTGACTAAAAACTATGGACTATTTACTATTAACTGAAGTCGCGCAGCATCTTTTTCAGTTCAAGATTATGCATCTCTTCCTGCCCAATCATGTTACGGGCAAACTCTTCCAGATAAATACTAGCATTAGCAACAGTATCCAGCAGAGCTTTATACATTTCCAATGCTTTTCTTTCGTGATTTAAGCTCTCTTCTAAGATATTCTTGACAGAATGCTTAAAAGATTCTTCCATTGGAGTGATTCTCAAGGTTGGATGTCCATCTAATCCTGTGAGAATTTCTCCTACTTGTTGAGCATGAAGTAAGGATTCGCTAGCTTGAGCTTTGAAGAAAGCCACAATAGGAATACGATTAGGGCCTGTCACCATCAGGGAATAGTGTGTGTAGCGCACTACTCCTGCGAGTTCAAATTCCATGATGGCGTTTAATAAGTCGATTGTCTTTTTTTGATCAAGCTCTTGCATTAGTCGTTAATTACAATTACGAAGGGAGAGTTATGAGTAAGGAGTTATACCAATTCAAAATTCAAAATTTTCGCGTAGCGTCCCGCAGGGAAGAAAGCCAGATTTTACCAGAGTTACTGAGGAAAGGATCTGTTGCTGAATTTTGGAGAATTGGTTTTACAGGTTTAAAAGTCTAGTTTTAACTTTTAAAAATCACCTTACTGCTCACTCATTTTAAACTCCTTAGTTTGTGGCTTATAGTACTTCACAATACTATCTTTGTGCTTTGGTGCTAGATTGATCAATAACTTTTTGCGCGTTGAGTTCAATCGTTCTCACCATCTGAGTCACTTCATCCGGTGTTTTTACGGGTTGAGTGGGTGGAATAACGCTAGGCCAAACTTTCGTTAGTTCAGTAAAACTAGTTTCAATGGCTTTGTGTGCTTCGGGATTGCTTTGTTCTACTTGAGTAGCAATTCCTTTATATAGTTCTTGGGCGTAGATGACAAAGCCACGAGAGTCTTGATATTCAATTGCTTCTGCGATTTTACCATTGGCGATCGCCGCCCCATATTCGGAGTTGGCTGCATCCAATAAGCTGTTAATCACTTGCAAGACAAAACCAGGTTTGGTACGTTGCGCTTCTGGTAAAGCGGCGATCGCTCCGTCTACTGCTTCCACGGAGGCGGTAAAATTAGTCTTGACTTTGGCATTCTTAGGGTTAGATTTCACTAATTCTTGTAAACCCACCAAAGTTGTCTTAAATTCTTTGACTTGGCGTTCATTGAGTTGCTCTTCAACATCAATGTAAATCTCTTCTACTGGGTGTCCAATATGCGGTTCAGCCTGTTTTGCTTGATTATTATCCAGCAGTTCTTGGGCTACTAAAAGATGACCTTTCATTAAACCCATTTTGGTCATGTAGTCAACATCTTTGGCTTCACCTGTTAACACGACTTCTTGAACAGTCACGATGTCTTTAATTTGGTCGAACTGTTCCTGAGTTATGACTTTTTTACTGACTAAATCTTCAGGACTTCCATAGGGACGGCTAGCTTGAATCTTGTTTGATAATGCTGGAACGCCCAACTTAGCTTCAAATTTATCTAACTCTGACAAGATAGCAGTATTGATATTAATTCTTGCTTTCCCACTATGGCTACTGTGGGTTATGGTCTCTGTTGCCTGGCTAGTAACAACTGGCTGGGTATTATCTGCTGTTTGTGTACCTCCAGTACAAGAACTCAGGGAAACGATTGCACAAGCAGCAACGGCTAAACAGATATAGCGGGGTTTGATCATGATATTGATTTAAGTAGAAAAACTTTGAGAATTGTTAGTGATAACTTTAAATTGACCCATGCAGCCATTTTCGGCGATCGCATCTTGATGGGGATGGAACATATACTTACCGGGATAGCGAAATGCAAACTCTAAAATATGCCTTTCTGCGACACCCATTGTGATCACATCGGTTTTTTCGCTGGGTGTCATTGTCATCCCAGAACGATACACATCAAAAAAGTTGGCGTGGAGGTGAAACGTTACCGCCGGATCAAATTCAATAATATTCAGGACATACAAGCGAATTAACTGATTTTGGTAAATCTGGATGGGATGGTGCATATAGTGATGCGGTAGCCCGTTGAAAGCGTAATATTCATTACGGTTATCATCATTTACGTCATACCCAGCCATCACTAACACTATTTCATCAGCCGGGGGACGAGGTGTGGGGGGATCAATGATAAACATCCCGTATAACCCCTTGGCGATGTGACGAGTCACTGGTTCAATGTGACAGTGGTAGAGGTGAACGCCGTAGGGTTCAGCATCAAATTCGTAAATGGTTGCGCTACCATTACTTACGGGACGCACTCCATCCATATCCGCCGGATGAACGCCGTGAAAATGCAAAGAGTGGGAATGTCCCGCTTTATTCAGAAATAATATCCTGATGCGATCGCCTTGTTTAGCTCGCAGCGTTGGCCCTGGAATGCGATCGTTTAAATCCCAGATGTTGTAAGATACCGCACTATTGAGTTCAATAACAGAAGTACCCGCAGTTAATTGGAATTCTCGGATAGTACGCCCATTTTCTTGCTTGATAGTTCCATAATCAAACTCTCGGAGCATTTTCATGGGGTGCGCCACATTGTCAGAGTCATCCATTTCCATTGATGGTATTTTGACTATTGACTGACTTTTGCTATTAAGGGTATGCACTAGCGCAGTTGCACCTACTACGCCAGCACCACACAACCCCAGTTTTAAAAATTGGCGACGACTCCAAAGTTCTTTGTTACCCAGGGTGAAGTTATTGGGCATGAAATTCCAATACAATCAAGTTGCAAACTATTTTCAACTACAGTTGTGTATAGTATAGGACTTAAGATTTATTGTCAATAATTCTCAAGAGATTGAGGCGAAATTTTTAACGCGGAGGTATGCGGAGAGTTTTTTAGATAATATAGTTACAAATATTTATGCGTGAAATTTTTTATTAATTAAATGTTTTACGGAAATATCCTTATTCAAATGTATTAATTATAACAAAAAATAGAAATGATTCGGGTAAATATTTGATAGTTTGGCTATCTTTATAGTTCCAGTCAGGTAAGCAAGAGTATGGAAGCATTAAATACTCTTGGTAAGCTTTAATGCACTAATTTTATTTGAATTGTCATTCATGAAATGAGGAATTGTCTGGAATTTTTAATTTTTACTTGTGAATGCTTGGCTAGGGTATATGCTGGTTTAAACTGTTTTTTTTAACTAAAATTTTTGAGGTATAAAGTGTGCTGAGAATGGTTCTCACATCAAAACGCGCCTCGCTCATCTTGATGGGAGTTTTGAGTTTTTATCTAGTGGTGAGTGCATCTAAACCGGCTTATGGGATGCACATTATGGAGGGTTATTTACCAGCAGGATGGGCAATTTTCTGGTGGTTGGTGGCTTTACCGTTCATGGTTTTAGGGGTGCGATCGCTAACTCGCATCACTCAAGCTAACCCAGAATTAAAATTACTCTTAGCCTTGGCGGGAGCTTTTACTTTTGTCTTATCAGCATTAAAATTGCCATCTGTGACTGGTAGTTGCTCTCACCCTACAGGTACAGGGTTGGGTGCTGTGTTATTTGGCCCTTTGGCTATGTCGGTGTTAGGAACGCTAGTTTTGTTGTTTCAAGCATTGCTGTTGGCTCATGGTGGTTTAACGACATTGGGAGCAAATGCCTTTTCAATGGCGATCGCTGGCCCTTTTGCGGCTTACTGGATTTATCATTTGACACTCAGGTTAAGTGGTAAGCAGAAAATTTCCATCTTTTTAGCCACCGCTTTAGCAAATTTGCTCACTTACATTGTTACTTCTGTGCAGCTTGCGCTAGCTTTCCCTGCACCTGTGGGGGGATTTCTGGCCTCTTTCGCTAAATTTGCGGGAATTTTCGCTATTACCCAAGTCCCCTTAGCTATTAGTGAAGGATTGCTAACGGTATTGGTGTGGAACTGGTTACAATCCTACAGTCCTCAAGAATTAGAACTATTGAAATTAATTAAGCGTCAACCCCATGAATCAATCTAAACAAGGAATCAGTAACTGGCTGTTATTGCTGGGAGTGATTGTTTTATCAGTCACGCCTTTAATATTTTTACGTGGAGCAGAATTTACAGGTGCAGATGGTCAAGCGCAAGAGGCGATTGGGGAAATCAACCCTGGATATCAACCTTGGTTTAAACCTTTATTTGAACCAGCTAGTAAGGAAATAGAAAGTTTATTATTTAGCTCACAAGCTGCTTTAGGCGCAGGGATTATTGGTTACGCAATCGGTTTATATAAGGGACGTTCCCAGCAGCAAAGGAATAAGGAATGAGCCTGCAAATAGATACACTGGCTTACACGAATAAATTACGGCGGTTAGCACCAGAGCAGAAATTACTATTTGCGATCGCCTTACTGATTATCTCCAATTTTGCTCATCCACCAGTGCAAATCCTAATTGCGGTTTGGATGAGCATCTGGACAATATTTTATGCAGGTATTCCCACAAAAATTTATCTTAAATTAGTCTATATACCGATTCTTTTTTGGCTAACAAGTTTACCCGCTTTAGTAATTAATGGTGTAGAGATTAACCAATTAAATTTAATTCAAAATGATGCTATTACTGGCTTTAATTTTGGTTCTTATTATTTGTATATTAGCAGTCACGGCGTTGAGCAAGGATTGAGAATTTTAACGCGAGCGATCGCTTCTATTTCTTGCTTGTATTTTGTGATGTTAACTATCCCCTTTACTGACTTATTACAAACTTTAAGACGGGTAGGTTTACCCGTACTCATCACGGACTTATTGTTACTAATGTATCGGTTTATTTTTGTCCTGTTAAATACAGCCTCAGAGTTATGGATAGCACAACAATCTCGTAGTGGCTACCGCACTTTTAGTCTGAGCATGAAGAGTTTATCTCTATTAATTGGACAATTATTTCAACGTACCCTAGAAAAATATCGCCAAGTTTCTCTAAGCCTTGAATCACGGGGGTTTAACGGCGAATTTCAAGTTTGGCATTCCTATCGCTATTATCTATCCAAGCGGTACGCAATGGAAGCAATTCTGGGATGTTTAATCTTATTAGAATTAGAATGGAAAATAGCTTTTTTATAAAAAATTGGCAAGCTGACAGCGAGCATTGATAAAAATCATTAGATTATGCAGCAATCATTACTGGAATTCCAGCAGGTATACTATAGTTATCCTGGTACACAACAATCAGCATTAAATGGCATCACGCTGCGGATACCTTCAGGAAAAAAATGTGCATTAATTGGTAAAAATGGTTGTGGTAAAACCACACTATTTTTATTGGCTAACGGTTTATATAAACCCCAAAAAGGTGTGATATCTTGGCAAGGTCAGCCTTTAGAATATGACCGTCGTTCGCTGATGAGCTTGCGTCAAAAAATTGGGCTAATATTTCAGAATCCAGAACAGCAACTAGTAGCCTCTACCGTTGAAGAAGATATCTCCTATGGTTTATGTAACTTAGGATTACCAACAGTTGAAATTCAACAAAGAGTAGAGCAAGCGTTGATTGAATTTGAACTAACTGAATTAGCCCAAAGGCCAGTACATCATTTAAGTTTAGGGCAAAAAAAGCGTGTTTCTTTAGCTGATGTCATGGTATTAAAGCCAGAATTGCTATTACTAGATGAACCAACTGCGTATCTAGATAGACCACAAACTCGCAATTTAATCGCTATCCTTAAAAAGATTCATACATCAGGTACAACTATACTCATGGCAACCCATGATTTAGACTTTGTTTATAGTTGGGCAGATTGGATTTTTGTCATGGATGAAGGCAAATTAGTTTTAGAAGGACAACCACAGGAGTTATTCGCCCAACGAGATATTCTCGAACAGCTACAGTTAGGTTTACCACTCATCTATGACATATTATTTTCTGAAGGAATCATTCCAGAGGAGTTAGTTTTAGAGCAGTTTCGCCAAAAAATCTTAAATATACTGCTTTAGTTATTATATTCATCCAGAGAGAAAAATTATTAATACATTTTTACTCTACGTGTGTGTCTCTGTGGTAAAAAACGCTTAGTTAAGCATTTCTTGACTTTTATAATTTCTTAAATATCTGTATAAACCCGATATTCATCAACTAATTAACAATGATTGTGCCAGCAAAATCAATAAAAATTAACAACTTGCCAAACAAGTACATTATTTGACGTGTATTTTATTGCCCATCTTCCCTAGGTAACAGGATAAAATCCCCCAATAGGGCATTGAAAATAAGTGAAAAATATTGTTTTTTATTAATTTGATGTCTAAAGTTGCACAATTTAAATAAGTGCAAAATAATACTCTCAATACAGGGCATATTATGCACATACCTGATGGATTTGTTTCTGTACCGGTGGCTGGTGCTACTGGTTTAGCGAGTTTCGTAGCACTGTTTGTTGCCTGTGAGCGATCGCAGCAGGCATTTGGTATCCGTCGCGCCCCGATACTAGGCTTAACTACTGCCTTTATTTTTGCGGCGCAGATGATTAATTTCCCTGTTGCAGGGGGTACAAGTGGTCACTTATTGGGGGGAACTTTAGCGGCGATCATTTTGGGTAGTCCTTGGGCGGGAATGCTTTGCATCGCGACAGTCTTAATTATCCAAGCTGTGTTATTCGCCGATGGTGGGATCACAGCCTTGGGAGCTAATATCTTCAACATGGCAGTGATTGGGGTTTGGGTAGGCTGGATATTGACCCAAACTTTACAAAGGCTATTGGGAGGTTCTAAAGGGCGTTTACCCTTAGCGGCTGGGATTGCTGCTGGTGTCAGTGTCGTAGTAGCAGCTATAGCTTGTGCAATTGAATTACTGCTGTCTGGAACTGCATCCATAGCCGTTTTACCTGCGATGGCTGGTGTTCATATTTTGATTGGTGTTGGTGAAGGGTTAATTACAGGCGGTGTGTTGACTTACCTAGCCCAAGCCAGACCAGATTTACTACCAGGAGAACAGGAAGAGATTCGCGGATGGGTCGTTCCTGTCGTTAGCATTGTCTTAGTGGCTGGTGTACTATCACTGCTAGCCTCAGCCTGGCCTGATGGCTTAGAAAAAGTAGCCGAAGACTTGGGCTTTATTAACTTAGCTGAACAAGTCCGGGTAGCTGTACCCACACCCTTAGCAGACTATGGAATTGAAGGTTTGGGTTTGATTGGTACAAGTATCGCTGGGCTTTTGGGTGCGGCGGTTTGTTTTGCTGTGGCTTTTGGGATTGCTAAAGTAGTACGCCCGAAGAATGCTTAATTTAGGTGACAGGTGACAGGGGACAGGAGACAGGTGAAAGGGAAAGAGTTAATCTGATACGTCTTAAATTGGGAATTTTGAATTGACTATGGCTTTGCCGTTACGGTTGCATCTATCTCTAGTGATTGTCGTTGGGACAGCTTTATTAAAGCATCATGCTTGGTATTGGCTGGCTGTATATGGTGCGATCGCTATTTTTTGGCTAGCATTTTTACGTCCACCAATTCGCCACATGGGAGGATTGCTAGGCACAGAGTTAATTTTCTTATCTCTAGTTGCATTACCCTTGGGTTGGGAACGAGCCAGTTTTCTCTTAGTTCGTTCTCTTGTCTGTCTCATCGTCATGAATAGTTTTTTATTAACATTACCCCCCCACAGTTTCGGTATTGCTCTCAAGAGTTTACCTGTACCGATAGCTATTAAAGAAAATTTACTCCTGGCTGGGCAATATTTAGAAATATTACTAGCAGAAGTCAAACGGATGCAGCGCAGCGCACAACTACGAGGTCTGAATGGTACATCTGGCTGGCTGCGCTACGCCAGTGCAGCCATGATTGGAAGTTTGTATCTCCGCAGTTTGGATCGAGCCGAACGAGTCTATGGTGCAATGGTGATTCGCGGTTACAACGGACAATTACCCATAGATTTCACATTTAGAATTAAAGAGCGTTTTATTCTCCTGATGGCTTGGGCGATCGCTCTTTGTTTTACCCTCAGTTCCTATATTAAATTGTGAATCTTGAAATCTTTAACTTCTAACCCCCACACTTCCGCCCGTAATCCCCACACTGGCATAGTTGAGGTAAAAAACTTGGTGTATGCCTATCCGCACCAAGAACCAGTCTTACAAGATATTACTTTTACCTTGAACATTGGCGATCGCGTGGCGTTAATGGGTGCAACTGGTTCTGGTAAAAGTACCTTGCTAGAAAATCTTATTGGTTTGAAAGAGCCAAAATCTGGAAAAATTTTGATTAATGGCATCCCCATAGAACCAAAAACCTTACCCCAAGTCCGGCGATACATTGGTTTTGGCTTTCAAGATGCCAACGACCAATTATTTATGCCCACCATCCTCGAAGATATTACTTTTGGGCCACGCAACTACGGTGTACCAGCAGCCATAGCCAGCGATCGCGCCCGCCAATTATTAGCAGATTTTGGTCTAGCAGCCTACGCCAACCGTTCCGCCCATGAATTATCAGGGGGACAAAGACGACTAGCCGCCCTCGCCGCTATCTTGGCATTAGAACCAACAATTTTGATTTTAGATGAGCCAACCACTGGACTAGATCCCGCATGGCGGCGACACTTGGCACAAGTGTTATTAAATTTACCAGTGCAAGTCATATTAATTGCTTCCCATGAATTACATTGGTTAGGAAAAGTGACTGATAGAGCCTTGGTACTATCTGGTGGTCGCATCGCAATTGACAGTGAGATTCAGCCACTTTTGCAAGACGGGGAAATCTTAGAACAGTTCGGTTTGCCAATAGATTGGTGATCTAAGTGTCATGACAGTAATTACCTATAAATGGACAATTGAACGCTATCACCGAGCAATAGAAGCCGGGATTTTTGACGCCCAACCTATAGAGTTATTACGCGGCGACCTTATTGTAATACCCCCAGAACGTGAACCTCACGCCTACTACAACACAGAAGCCGCCGATTATCTCCGTACGCTACTAGGTGAACGGGTAAAAATCCGCGATGCTAAACCCATCACCTTACCCAATGATTCCGAACCAGCCCCCGATATTGCCATTGTCAAACCTTTAGGCGAAATCTACCTAGAACATCATCCCTACCCCGAAAACATATTTTGGGTGATGGAATTTTCTAAAGCCACCCTGAGCAAAGATTTAGGTGAGAAAAAAGCAATTTATGCGGAGGCTGGCATTATTGAATACTGGGTTGTCAATCTCAAGACTCCCCAGTTACAAGTATTCCGCGACCTCAAACATCGACAATACACAACCGAACTAACACTAACCACAAACACTATTTCACCCCTAGCCTTTCCTGATGTATCTATCAAAGTTCAAAGTCTCATCGGTTTCCCAAGATACAACTGAATAGAAAAATCAAACATTTAAGATGCTCCTAGAGTCTGATACCCTCTAACTGAGAGTTGAAACCTGGGGAATTTATGCAAAGCGCACCAGCCCAAGAGATTAAATTACTAGTTGTAGATATAGACGGCACAATTTCGGGAGAATCGAACACAGTTAGTCAAGCTGTCAAACAAGCGATCGCCGCCGTCCAAGCCAAAGGGATTCCGGTAGCGATCGCCACTGGGAGAATGTATCGCTCGGCGTTACGCTTTCACCAAGATGTAAATTCTACTTTGCCACTCATGGCCTATCAGGGAGCGTGGATTCAAGATCCAGCTAGCCAAAAAATTCATCAACATTCACCAGTAGCTAGAGATATTGCCGAGCAACTACTAGACTATTTTGAACAGCCAGCATTGCGATCGCTCCTCTCTGTTCACTTCTACATCAATGATCAGCTTTATGTGCGGGAACTAACCCCAGAAACTCAAACCTATGCTGCACGTTCTGGCATTACTCCTATAGCTGTAGGAGATTTACGCCAAACTCTCTCCAATGAACCCACAAAGATTTTAGCCTTGTGTGATGATATATCTGTCATCACAGATTTATTAGGGAATTTACGCCGCCAATACACGCCGGCTGAACTATACATGACAACCTCTGTTGCTACCTTCTTTGAAGCAACTAACGCTGTTGTCAATAAGGGTAATGCTGTCCGTTACCTAGCAGAAGAAATATTAGGCTTACAAAGTCACAACGTTATGACTATCGGCGATAACTTCAATGACTTAGAAATGCTGGAATATGCCGGGATTGGTGTAGCTATGGGGAATGCCCCTGATGGTGTGCAGGCGATCGCTGATTGGGTTGCTCCTAGTGTAGAGGTTGATGGCGCAGCAACCGCGATTGAAAAATTTTTACTTGCTTGAGGATGGTCAGTAAAGTTTAGATTAATCTAAAAACCCCTAAAATCAGAAAGAACACCGACGACTGGCCGTGTTTCGTCTCGGTGTTCTTGCTGGTTCGCTCCTCACACACCTGTTACTATAACTGAGGTCGATAAATCCGTCAATACCTAGTTAGAAAAGTTTTGATCCTGAAGGATGGACATATCAATTCAAAATTCAAAATTCAAAATTCAAAATTAAGGAATTCAAAATTAAGGAATTTTGGGGCATGGAGCATGGGATCTACCTTGTCCCCTTGTCCCCTTGTCCCCTTGTCCCATCTGCCCCCTGCCCCTCCTCCCTTCACAACTCAACTGGTGCAGTAGCCCCTAATTTGACTATCAATAAAAACCTTAAAACAGATTGAGTAGCCATTATTAATCCCAATCTGGCTTGAGCGAGTTCTGGTGAGTTAGTTTTCACCTCACCCCAAATGCGACATTGACACCAAAAAGCCTCAAAAGCTTGACTCAAATCCCATCCTATTTTTTCCCAGTTAACTGAGCCAGCATCCTCAGCACACTCTAATTCATCTACTGCTTTCACTAATTGCATAATTAAATGACTCTCGGCCAGGTGATGCAGGCGTAATTGGCGATCATCGCTATTGAGCCAAGGTAATGCTTCTGTTACTACTAAACTTCCTAAATGCCAGCTTTCGCTACTTGTTGATAGTGGTTCTTGCAATTCTATCAAGCCTTCACGATGAGCCAGTAATATCAACGAATAGCAGCGTGCATGGGCATACTGAATGCTAAATAAGCGTGATGGATTGTGACTTTTTACTCTTTCACCTTTGTCTGGAAGTGGTGACTTGATACCGATGAAATTTAAACTACTCTTTGATTCCCCAACGGCGACACTTTGTAACCAATCTGCTAACAAATCATGTGTTAATTCTATGTGAATCAAACCAGGGGCAACTATTTGTACTATCAATGCTTCACCACAGTTATCTGCTATGTGAAAAGCGATCGCATTGGCTATCTCCCAAGGTACTGAATTATGAGATTTTGCTAGCCGCAACGCCACACCAGAAATATACAAAACTCGATTAATATCTCTACCCTGATATAGAGGTATTCTTCCAGATATTATGTGCTTTTCATTCCCTTGAGTAAGATAAAAATTCATTCCAGACAGCAAATAGCTGTATATTAAATTCTTAATAGCCGTATTTTTACTCACTAGTAGAATCTATAACACTGATATTTTCCTCAAAGACTTTGTGGCGAAAAACACTGGAGTAACCGTCATCAGTCTTTAGATATAAAATTTTTCTAAACAAAGAAAAATGAGATTAGCATAAAATTTCATAAATATTAGATGAATAATATGTAAACTTTACTACCATCATTGTACAGTAGGAAGTATAACAAAATAGTAGGGCGCAAATTGCTCTCTACTTTTTTGATGGCTGACGCTGTTAGGCGTTAGGCCTACTTCAAATACACAAAGACACTCCTTGCACCTTTTTTATGTCGTCTTTGTCTTCAGCCGAACGCTCTTTGTTACCTATGCAATCTCCATCTTCTTTTTCTGAGGCATCACGCCCTTTTCTGACTTGGCAACGTATTCTTGACTGGGCTCAAGAACACTATCGCTGCCGCACCTTTAGCAAAGATGAGCGAATTCCAGCCCGTCCTGGATTGCTGTATTTGGTTCAAAGGGGTGCAATCCGCATGGTAGGAACTGCCCAAGTGAGTGCTACCGCGAGTCAGTTAACTTCTCGACGCATCAACAGAACTCCAGAAGAAGCTTTCTTAGGTTTTGTTGGCGCAGGACAGCCATTTGAAATTGTGGCTCAGTCACCATTTACCCTGCAATCTTATGCTCACGTTGATCAAACAGCAGTGTTGTGGATGTACTGGCACGATCTAGACAATTGGCCTCACTTCCGTCGTGAAGTCATGGATGCTTTCAGATACCAGCACCAGCGTAAACTTCTATGGCTGAGTGCTTTGGGACAACGCCGTACAATTGACAGACTCCTTGGATTCCTCACTTTGTTGATTGAGGAATATGGAGAGCCTGCGATGAGCGATACCGATCCCGATGTAATTCGTGGCTATTGCCTACCTTTCCCCCTTACTCATGCCCAAATCGGTAGCGCAATTGGTTCAACCCGCGTAACTGTTACCCGCTTGATGGGCAAACTGCGTCAACGTGGCTTAATTCTTACCCAAGGGGATAATCTGATTTGCCTGCCAGCAGAGTCGATTAATAGAGCCAGCTAAGAAAGCCTGATTCATCGTCGTTAGGGCATCTACGGTTAGGAACTGCCGCTCTGTTTAGCAGATGTCGGTTAATTGTAACGGTCAACTCTAGTGAGATAGTTCCTACCCCCGATCAGTCAGCAGTAAGTCGCCGCCAGCAACATTCACTTACTGCTCAGTCAACCCAATCTGTTTGACCACCACAAACAGATTGTGTCATCGGGCAATCTTGGTACATGTCGCATCTAAAATGGGCATCGATCAACAACTATCAGCTAATTATCGTACTGGTTCAAAATCAAACCCAGTACCAGAACGAGAAGGAGAAGCGGGAACTATTTTTACCAGTTGAACTGAGGTATTGCGATCGCCGGAACGCAAAAACCGCACCACACCAGAAGCACCATTAGCAGTAAAATCAGGGGCTGACAGGGCTTGCTGGACACCTGCACGTGTGGGATTGCGCTTGAGTGCCGCGCTCAAAGCTACGGTAGCATCATAAGACATTGCCGTCCGCCAGCTGACATCCCCCTTCCATAAATTCCGGGATTGGGAAGGGAAAATAGCTTGGGGATTACCAGCAATATGCCAGGGAGCAGCCACTACCATCCCTACGGTTTGAGCCTGACCCTCTGCTAAAATCTTGTTAGAGTAAAGGCTATCTCCCCCCAATAGAGTCAGCCTACCCTGGTTAATTTCAATTACTTTTAAAGCTGGATCTAGAGTTGCGGTGTTAGCTGCTAACATTACCACTTCTGCACCTTGTTGATTAGCCTGTTGTAAGCTTTGAGCCGCATTAAAATTCACATCGGATAAATCAAATTCATCAGATACGTCTCCACCCTGTAAGCCAACAGAAGTAACAAACTCAGCCTTTAAAGATTGGCTATAATTACTTTTGGAATTAAAGAAAACCACTGCTTTTCTTTTTTGCAATGTGTTTATCATGTAATTAGCTAAAGCTCTGGCCGCGATAAAATCACTGGGGACTGTGCGGAAAATGTAGGGGCTAGAGTTAGAAATTTGCACAGAAGTGCTAGTGGGGGAAATGGCGACAAGTTGTCCAGAATTATAGACCGTACCTGCTGCTATGGAAGTGTCACTACCAAAATGTCCGACGACACCTAACACTTGGGGATTGTTGACTAAACTAGTAGCAACTTCTTTGGCTACTTCTGGTTTGTCGTCATCACTGGCTATCCCCACTTTCAGAAAAACGCCTTGAATTTTGTCACCAGCATTAATTTCATTTTGAGCTTGAGCGACACCTCGTAAAAGTTCTAAAGCAGGATCTTTGTTAGTATGTAGCGGTGCAGAAACAACAATGGTGTAGCTTTTGGCAGAACCAATACGAGCATTATTTAGATATATCAATGCTTCTGGGTCATTTGGTGCACCTCTTAGAGATGATTCCAAATTAATGATCGCTTGATTATAGTTTCGATTAGCGATCGCGTTTATCCCTGCTTGCTTTTCAGGAGTAGTGTCACCGGTAATTAAAGTTTTTTCGCCAAAACTAATCCGTTCTGGGAGTGTTAGATTTTTTTTCTCTGGAGGATTTGGATTGACAGAATTACCTGTTCCTAGATGCTTACTAAACCACCAACCACCTCCACCCATAATCGCAAGTGTGGTTAGCAGAGATACCGCTAAAACCGTAGTTTCATTCTTCTGTGACATGAACGAGTTTTAATTGGTTACATTAATTTTGATAATTTCACTTAGTTTACCGCACTCAGTGGTGAGTGCTGAGTGCTGAGTAATATTCTTCTTACTACCTACTAACCACAGCAACTTTGTTAAATGAACTGAGACAATAATTTATAAATTAGTCGAAATAAGGATGTAGCCGCGATCGCGAATAAACCCCCTGCAACTGATATCACTACAAGTTCTAGTGGGCTAATTCCTGGAATAAACAGTACGATTACAAAACTAATTACAGTAATAATTAATAAATATAATTTTTTAATCCACCGCTTAGTTTGAGCAAATATTAGCAAACCCAAAATTACACTTGCCAGACTCAAAGTAATTATGGGTGATTGAGTGAGAGTAAAAAGAGCGATCGCCATTAATGCGCCTTCAAAGCCACTAAATGCTGCGCCTGTCAATAATTCCCAGGTAGAGAAAGCAGTATTTGCTTTTCGCTGTGGTGGGGATGTTGCATATGTCAAATACTGATCAATCGCCGCGAGTACCTGATCAGCTGTTTGAAAACGGTCTTCAGCAGCAGGCAAGAGCATTTTGTTTAAAATATAAACAAAGTGACTATTAATACTAACTTCCTTTTGCCATATCCACCTATTGCTATGAGGATCAATGAGTTGCGTAGGTTCTTTTTCTGTTAACAAGTTAATAACAGTTGCCGCTAAAGCATAGAGGTCTGTAGATTTGAATACCTGATTCCCAGTTATTTGCTCAGGTGCGGCAAACCCAGGGGTGTAAATACTTGTAGAAGAACCAGCACCAACACCTGAGACGGTTGTGACTTGTTTAACTGCGCCAAAATCTAAGATAAAAAGTTTACCATCCCGACGACGCATAATATTGGAAGGTTTGATGTCTCGGTGAATAATTTGTTTATCGTGGATAAATTTGAGGATTTTGAGACTTTCTTGGAGTAATTCTAAAGCTTGCTGTTCAGAAAATTTACCATTTTGAACTAGTTCTTCCTCTAGATTTTGTCCATCAATATATTCTTGTACCAAGTAAAAAAACTGATCTTGTTGTCCTGGTTGCAAACTGGGAACAAACATCGGAAAAAAGGCGAACAACTGGGGTATTTGATCGTGTTCTTCGCCTATGTAAGCCAGGACATTAGCTTCTCTTTCAAATAGTTTTTCTGCTACTTCTAGTTGTTCTGGTGTGAAATGACTCGGAGGTTGGAACAGTTTGACTACACACTGACGCATCCCTGGAAATCGACGATCAAGTGCTAGGAAGGCGGCACCAAACCCCCCTTTACCCAGTAATTTTACGGGTACGTATCGACCATCTAACATCAATGGCATACCGCAGCTAGTACAGTATTTTTGCGGTGTGGTTTTGATTGTCGTATCGTCTAAATCGGGACAATGATTTTGTGGACGTTGACACGCTGGACGAGTGCAGTAGACTTCCATTGTATTTTTGTATTGACGTACTCTCCCACGGCTATAAAAACATTGCTAACGCTAGTAGTTTTTATCAAAAGCTGGGGGATTCTTCCTGATTCCTCGTAGTCAATGCTGTGTATCCTCAAAGCAATAGAGAAGGATTAACCTTCATTATTAGAAATTGGTAACACAGCTTCTAATGGAGTGACCATGTGTTTTTTTTGTGACAGGTTAAAAATATCCTGATGCCATTCAGGGGTAGCAAACTGGGGTAATATTTCTTGGCTGAAAGCTTCTGCCGCTTTGGATCTATAGCGATTAGGATTACATATCAGCCATAGTGTGCGTTTGACAACCACACCATCAATCGGGGTACGGTGAAGTACACCCATCTGCAATTCTTTAGCGATCGCACTAGTAGAGACAAAGGCAGCACCTAAACCAGACTGCACAGCATTTTTAATTGCTTCGATGGAATTGAGTTCCATTTCAATTTTAAAACGTCTGCTATCAAGTTCGCAGCGTACTAGTACCTGATCGATGACTTTGCGAATAGTTGATTGGGAGTCTAAAGTAATGAATTGCAGTTTATATAAGTCTTCTTTTTGAATGGATTCTTGTTTAGCAAAGGGATGAAATACAGGTAAAATCAGAGCCAATTCATCTTCGGCATAGGGAATAATTTCTAAAGAATCCGCTAGTTCTCCGGGGATTTCACCGCCAATAATTGCCAAATCTACCTGACCATTAGCTACACTCCAAGCAGTGCGACGAGTCGAGTGGACGTGTAATTGGACGGCGACATCGGGATATTTTTGGCGGAACATCCCAATCATTTTAGGCAGTAGATAAGTCCCAGTGGTTTGAGAAGCACCAACAATTAAAGTACCGCCTTGGAGATTTTGTAAATCCTCAATAGCGCGGCAAGTTTCCTGACACAAACTGAGAATTTTTTCACCGTAGCTCAATAGTAGATGTCCTGCTTCGGTTAATTGGGCGCGTCGTCCGCCACGGTCAAATAAGGGGACATCCAACTGCCGTTCTAAGTTCTGCACTTGCAAACTCACAGCAGGTTGGGAGACATAGAGACTATCAGCAGCGCGCTTGAAACTCCCTTCTACCGCGATCGCTTTGAGAATACGTAACTGATCTAAAGTGAATGGAAGGTCAGACATAAGGCTCAACCCACAAACTTTGAAAGGAGCAACTTTGGCAATCAATCATCATAGACACGATTGATTACATTTTGAATCTAGAGGCTTGACTGGAAAAAGACAGTACCACAACATTTTGACGCAAGTCCCCTGTTGAATACTTTGTGGTATTGGTTGTATATCGTTAACTTTTCTTTAAATTACTTTACCTGTTTTTATGATTTTGAATCCTTGGTTAGCTCCGAGTCATTTTGTCATGCTGGGGTTATTGTTAATTTTTGCGATCGCCCACAGTGGAGGGGCAGCTTTGCGACCTTGGGCAGAAAAGCGCATCGGGCCAAGGCTTTATCGCATTATTTTTGCATTAATTAGTCTACCGTTGGCTGTCATAGTCATTACTTACTTTTTTAATCACCGTTATGAAGGAGCGCAACTTTGGCAATTACAGGGTGTACCAGGGGTAAAAGCCACAGTCTGGGTATTGTCAGCGATTTCATTCTTATTTTTATATCCTGCCACCTTCAATCTACTAGAAATTGCTGCTATTCAAAAGCCCCAAGTACATCTATATGAGACAGGTGTGATCAGAATTACCCGTCACCCCCAGATGGTGGGGCAAATAATTTGGTGTATTGCCCATACCCTGTGGTTAGGGACTAGCTTTACCCTAGTGACATCTATTGGCTTAGTGTTGCATCATTTATTTGGGGTATGGCATGGCGATCGCCGCTTACACTACCGCTACGGCGAAGCCTTTGAAATTGTGAAACAACGCACGTCTATCATGCCCTTCGCGGCAATTATTGATGGTCGTCAATCTCTTAAATGGCAGGAATTTGTCCGTCCTGCTTACTTAGGTGTTGCTATTTTCATCGGATTACTTTGGTGGGCGCATCCCTTGTTAATTATGGCGACCAGTAGGGTAAATTGGTAGTTTTGACTGATCCCCAATCCCCAAAAAAATACTAACCCAGGAAAAAATTCCCCTGATCAATTGCTACCAAATCAATGTAGAATTAATTGAAATAGCTGTTAGTCAGGGTGTGGTCATTGGGTTCCATATTTTTATATGCGTAAGTCACTAAGCAATCACTTTCTTTGGGGAGTATACAGCACAGCACTTAAAACACCCTTTCTGCAAGAAGTTGCCAGGACTTGAATAACCTAATTTTTGCCGTTAAAATCGTGCTGACTTTTGTGTCAGAAACAACAACAATTTTGAAAAATACCTGCTACGAAGCGTTGACTAGCTTGCTAACTTCTTCTGCTGATAGCTAGTTTGATAATAAAAACCTATAATTCTAGAGGCATCATGGTGTTGTCGGTTAGTGAGCGGACATTTACTCAAGAAGTTTTAGAATCTCCAGTTCCGGTTTTAGTGAATTTTGAAGCACCTTGGTGTGGACTATGTCGCATTATCCACCCTTTACTGCTGGAATTTCAAGTTCAATGTAGTGATCAAATTAAGCTAGTTGGGATTAACGCGGATGAAAATTTCAAGCTATCTAACACCTATCGCCTCAAGTCGCTGCCAACCTTACTGCTAATTGAAAATGGCATAATTCGGCATCGTCTAGAAGGTTTCCGTGGTAGAGATGACTTACGCCTAGCTTTAGAGGAAATTAAACTCAACTACAGTAATCGTCCAAAAGCTTACAGTAGCGTCACAACATCCGAATTAGAATTACATTTAGCCTAATTGGGCATTGGGCAATTCAATGCGTGGATTGTGGATTGATGATTGTGAATAGAGATTTAATCTAAAATCCGTCTTAAAAAGTTTCCTAAGGCGGGTTTCCCGTCGTAGGAAATTTTGTCTACGACACGCTACGCGAACGCAAAATCCAAAATCTAAAATTCCCAGTCCCCAGTCCCCAGTATTTATTTAATTTTGAATTTTGAATTTTGAATTTTGAATTAATTTGTCCCTAAATCTAAAACCATGCTTAACACCCCACTCAAATGTGTTCGAGTGGGGTATTTTATCATCTAGGGTGTGTGTCACAATTGTTAACAGTTCCGACCTGGACAGTTGCTGCCGGCAAGACCGTACAGTAGAGTCCAAAGTTAGTCAAGAATCCTAAAAGTACCCGTCAGTGATGGAAGTAATCTATCAATACGCCTGGCTGATCCCGGTATTGCCACTTTTGGGGGCAATGCTAGTCGGTCTAGGCTTGATTTCGTTTAACGAGACGACAAACCGCCTGCGGCAGCTAAATGCTGTGTTGATCATTTCCCTGATGGGCGCAGCGATGGGTCTGTCCCTTGCCTTGCTATGGAGTCAACTCCAAGGACACCCAACCTATCTCCACACCCTAGAATGGGCAGCAGCAGGCAATTTCCACTTGAGCATGGGCTACACTATCGACAACCTCACATCCCTGATGTTGGTGATTGTCACAACGGTAGCCTTCTTAGTCATGGTTTACACTGATGGCTATATGGCTCATGACCCAGGATATGTGAGATTTTACGCCTATCTCAGCTTGTTTGGCTCATCAATGTTGGGTTTAGTGATCAGCCCTAACCTAGTACAGATTTATATCTTCTGGGAACTAGTGGGGATGTGTTCGTACTTGCTAGTTGGCTTCTGGTACGATCGCAAGTCAGCAGCAGATGCAGCCCAAAAAGCATTTGTCACCAACCGCGTCGGCGACTTCGGTCTACTCCTCGGCATTCTGGGGCTATTTTGGGCTACAGGCAGCTTCGATTTTACCGTGATGGGCGATCGCCTAGCAGAACTGGTAGAAACAGGCTCATTGAGCAATTTCCTGGCAGTTGTGTTTGCGATTTTAGTTTTCCTCGGCCCAGTTGCTAAATCCGCTCAATTTCCCCTACACGTCTGGCTACCAGACGCAATGGAAGGCCCCACCCCCATTTCTGCTTTAATCCACGCCGCAACAATGGTGGCAGCTGGGGTATTCCTGATTGCCCGGATGTACCCCGTTTTTGAACACGTTCCAGCCGCAATGAACGTGATTGCCTTTACAGGGGCATTTACGGCGTTTTTGGGGGCTACCATTGCCATGACCCAAAACGACATCAAGAAGGGTTTGGCTTACTCCACCATCTCCCAGTTAGGCTACATGGTTATGGCCATGGGAGTAGGTGCGTACAGTGCTGGTTTGTTTCACCTGATGACTCACGCCTATTTCAAGGCGATGTTGTTCTTGGGTTCTGGTTCGGTGATTCACGGCATGGAAGGTGTCGTAGGTCATGACCCAGTATTGGCACAAGATATGCGCTTAATGGGTGGATTGCGGAAGTATATGCCCGCTACCGGACTCACATTCTTAATTGGTTGCATGGCAATTTCTGGGCTTCCTCCCTTTGCTGGCTTCTGGTCAAAGGATGAAATTCTCGGTTCAGCTTATGCTGCTAACCCACTTCTCTGGTTTATTGGCTGGATTACTGCCGGAATTACAGCTTTCTATATGTTTAGAATGTATTTCTCGACATTTGAAGGTAAATTCCGGGGTAATGACGAGAAAATCAAAAATAAGCTCAAGAAAGCAGCAACAATTGTTCTCGAACTAGATTCAGCATCAGCAGCACCAGTACCAAACTTTGGCCCTGGGGCAATGAAAAAAGGAGAATTGGCAGCTACAGGGGATCATCATGGTGATCACGGCCATCATAGTCATTCTCCCCATGAGTCGCCTTGGACGATGACCTTACCCTTGCTAGTGTTGGCTATACCTTCAATGTTGATTGGTTTAGTAGGTACACCCTACAACAATTACTTTGAACGGTTTATCTTCTCCCCGACAGAAAGCATGGCTGAAGTTCTCGAAAAAGCCGCCGAGTTCGACCCCAATGAGTTTTATGTCATGGCGGGTGGTTCAGTCGGTATTTCCTTAATTGGGATTACCTTGGCTTCTTTGATGTATTTGCAGCGTAAAATTGACCCAGCTGCGATCGCTGCTAAAATCAAGCCACTTTACGAACTATCCCTCAACAAGTGGTATTTCGATGACATCTACCACCGTGTCTTTGTCCTGGGTTTACGCCGCCTAGCTAGACAAGTCATGGAAG
Organism: Anabaena sp. UHCC 0399; assembly: GCF_034931465.1. Classification (NCBI taxonomy): domain Bacteria; kingdom Bacillati; phylum Cyanobacteriota; class Cyanophyceae; order Nostocales; family Nostocaceae; genus Anabaena; species Anabaena sp. UHCC 0399. The sequence goes on from NZ_JAYGGZ010000075.1 coordinate 21,990, forward strand.
TAGACTTCCGCGTTGTTGATGGTGCAGTTAACCTCACAGGCTTTTTCACCCTCGTTAGTGGTGAAGGTCTAAAATACCTAGAAAATGGTCGTGTTCAATTCTACGCCTTGATCGTGTTTGGGGCAGTTTTGGGCTTAGTTATTTTCTTCGGTGTCACCTGATTTTTATTGGGGTGGACAGCCGTCTGCCCCTAAGTTTTTTAAGAGTCTAATATTAGACTCCTTTTTTTTGGCTTGAATTCTTCAGCAGTGTTCTCTGTTGAGGTTTTATGGTTTTTACTTCCAGTAAAATAAGAGGTACTGTAGTAGAGAGTTTAGGTACTCACAATGACCCTTGAACAGCTTGAAGCCGAAATTCTTGCACTTCCAAAAGATTCTCAAATGATTTTATTAGCAAGATTACTGGAAAGATTGGGTCAAGAAAGTGGAATAGATCAAGAAATCGCAGCTAGTTGGGCGGAAGAAGCCCAGAAGCGTGATGAAGCTATGAATACCAATCAAATTACTGGTATTCCAGCTGAAGAAGTGTTTCAACGAGTTCGTGCATCTTTACAATGACAAGAATTGTATTTCATCCATTGGCAGAGCAAGAACTGGTTGATGCCGCAAGTTATTACGAGGAACAAAATCAGGGGCTTGGACTAGAATACTTGACAGAAGTAGAAAGTGCAGTCAATCTGCTTATACGTTATCCTGCTGCTGGTGTAGTAGTTCGAGGATTTGTTCGTCGGCTGATTCTGCCTAAATTTCCTTATTCACTTCTATACCGTGTTGTTGATGATGATTTAATTCGGATTCTAGCCATAGCACATCACAAACGTAAGCCTGTGTACTGGATTGGTCGAGAATAGAATTCAGAAATCAATTAGTAGGGGATTTAGACCCCCTAAATTTTGTTAAATATTCAAGTCTTCTTTTACATCATCTGGCGGTTCAAACATCATCTCAAAATCTCTATTGGGAATAGTTCGACGCAAAAATCTTAAATGGTCTTCTGCATCTTGGCGGTTAGCAAAACGGGCGACGGTGTGAGATTGGGTAATCACTACAGTTTTTACTATCACCCAAGGATGATTTTGGGCAATAACTGGTTTTATCATGGTGAATGTCTCCTTTTGTTAGGGAGCCAAGAGCCAGCAGGAAGCCTCGGAAACTTATTTGCTGGCTTTTGACAAGATTTGTAATTTTATTGCCGGGTTGCTGTAGGTGTGAGTGTGTTTTCATCGCTTCTAAACACTCTCCTCTCATAGATTTTGTGGTACAAGCTGGGTTGCATCATGGTCGTGAAGTCCTGGAACAACTAGCCATAGCCACATCCGGCACTTGAACAAGCGCAATAATAGAAGTTCTTCAGGGAATTTTTGATTTCTGTGACCTTGCCAGTGTCCAAGGTGTGCAAGTTGTTGTTTGGCGCAGGTTGGGCAGAGGTCGCCTGGTTTTCCTTTGTCGATGGTGTAGTTTGAGTCTTCAGGATTGAGGGGTTTAATTTCAGGAAAGCGCCCTGCTTGGGAAT
>NZ_JAYGGZ010000076.1:0-18713 GCF_034931465.1 Anabaena sp. UHCC 0399
TAACATTAATTTTTGTATTACTTATTGTGATACGGATCACACTTTTCTGTAATTAAAATCACAACGGTTTGCTGTTCTATATCAATCATCAAAAACGTAAAGTAGTCCAAACTGGAGGAGATAAACTGCGTACTCTACCAAAACACGATGATTCGCGCACTTGTTGAATCTGCTTTTCAAACTGGATATCTGAGCGTTGAATCTGAGGGCTTACTGCATCAGGTACTGGCGACTAAATGCTATCCGCCAGAAGATTTGGCAGTTCTGGCAGATTTATGTGATGCAGTGCATACAGGAAAAATTAAACGAGAGGGATCTTCGCAACTGCTGATTGAGTCTATCAATCAATACAAGTCTTGCGAATAGTGGTGAGTGTTGAGTGCTGAGTAAGGAGTAAGGAGTAGGAAAATGTCTACCAAGTCCCCAATCACCAGTCCCCAATCCCCTTTCTGTGTCAGGAAAAATTCTTAAACTCAAAACTATTAGGCTTTTGTTGTTGAAAACCGTGAAGGTCAGCAAAAGAATGAGTTAAGATCAAATACGTAGGGGTAACAGTCAAGCCGAAGCCCCAGGCTTCTCAGCAATGCCAATGATTACAAGTAGGCAAATTGAACAACCGCAATCATCGCTTGTTTTGGAGTATTTATTATTACATAATGGTAGAAAGGACTTACCAGCCCATATTCAGCAGGTGAGGACAAGTACCGAATTTTCTTACTTCTATGAAGAAGTAGACATTCGCTAAATGACCCTGAAAGAGATAGAATCTTGGTGCAGTCACTACCAGTTTATGACCCAACATTTCCCTAAATGCTCACAACTAATAGCAATTCCTTGGGTGGGTTTAACTGACACACTGATTCTGAACCATGAAACTCCCCTCCGAAGGGTTTCATTTGCTTGGGGTAAAACCCAGATTTGGAAAGGTTTAACTACGTTGTTTAAAAAGGCAGAAGCAGTACATGCTACACCGCAAGATTTATCAACTGTGTTGCGATGGGCGGGAGGTATGTGTTTTCTTGCGGGACCAGCAACGCTGGATAGAACGCGCCCGCATTCTCGACATAGAAGGCGATTTAGTGACCCTGCGCTATGAAACAGAAGAAGAAGACGAAGTTTGTTCTTGGGAAGAAATGGTTCGCCTCGAAAGCATCGGTGCTGTAACTCAAAAGTTAGCTTCAGTCCCACGCGGTAATGTAGAACCACTCATGACTGAAGATTGTCCAGAAGCCGAGCGTATCCGCAACCACTATCCTGAGTCCAATCCTGAATAAACGAGGCAGGAGGCAGGAGGCAGAAGGCAGGAGGAAAGGTAGTTTTAAAAGCTTCATTTTTCTGCAAAAACTTCTGTTTATCTGTCCCTTCCTACTTACCTAGTTCTGTATACACCCTAATCCTGAGTAAACTCTCGTACTCAGGATTAATTATTTAATGACTCATGACTATTCAACATTTGTTGTGCTTTCAAAAGCGGGGCAGTAACCCTCTAGGGTGACTCTAAAGTTATGTAAAGGAGAAGCTGGATTCCAACAGCGTTGTCCCCTTTGGTGTCGGCAAGTACCACAGCAATCGACATCGGACATAAAATAGCGATCGCTATTTTGATTCAGCAATTCTCGTTGTGTTAAGCCCTTAAATACTAATTCTTCTCCCTGCCAACGGGCTTCGATTAAACCTGTATCTGCAAACTGTCGCCAACGGGGATCGGCGGTGATGGCATCGGGTAGTGTAATGGTGATGAGTGTATCTAATTCTGTTACTTCCCCTTGATAATTTGTCTCAGGGGCGGCTGGTTGTAAAAAGGTATCCCCAATGGGCAGTTCTACCCGCGTACCAGCCAAGGGAGAATGGATATGATAGCGATTTTGTAATTCCTCCAAACTGGTTAAGTCGGCTAAATAAGCCGCAGAACCATGCACAAAGACAACGTGTTGGGGACGCAAGTTATGAATTAACTGGGTAGTTCCAGGGCCATCGCTGTGCTGTGCTAGTAGATAGGTTTCGATGGTTGTCGGTGTTGGGTATTGCTTTTTAATTTTGACATCAATTTTTTCTGGCAGTAAGACGAGCCAAGACCCGGTGTTGGGTTGGCAGTATTGGCTAAAATCTGCTGTGACATCTGTAAGCACAATACAGGGAGATATTCCCACGGTGTGACGATGTTCTGACTGCAACCGCCGCACACGGGGGCGTATTCGTTCATCCCAAAATAAAGGTTGATGGCGGGCAAAGTTTTGGACTGATGGCGGTAGATGGGGTAATAGTTCCAAGTAAGCGTCGCACCCTTTAGCCACAGCACCATCAACCCAAATATCTAAATCCCTACCGGTGAAATGGTGGTGAGAGCGCAACAGCATTAACAGTTCTTGCCCCAGACCTAATGCGGGTGTGGGTAGTAGCACAGAAGAACCGTCTGCGATCGCTTGGTTGATGCGTTCAGCTAGTTGGTTTTCTTGGTTGCGGCGGTGGGGGTGACGTGATGTGCCGTAAGTACCTTCAACAATTAGCACGTTCACATCTGAACCACGCAATTCTTCTAACCGCAAACCTTCTACTAATCGAGAGTTAGATAAGAAAAAATCTCCTGTATAGAGGAGCTTATAAGCGCGTTGGGCTGTGGTGTATGTGAGGAGAATTGCTACTGCGCCTGGCAAGTGTCCGGCGGGGAAGATTTCCGCAACTAGCCCTTTTTGTAACTCAATGGGCGATCGCAACGGCAAGGCGTGACAAAACTGTGGGACGTTTTCTTGCTCTGTCCAACTCAGAGGCAGCAATTTGCTAGTTACTTCACTGGCGTAGATGGGTAAATGAGGGAAGGCTTGATGCAGTGACAATAACCCTCTAGCGTGGTCTGGGTGAGCATGAGTGACTAATACTAAATCTGCTGGTAGCTTTGACGATTTAGTGACACTTTTTTTTAAGGATGAAATGTCTGCTAAACCACAGTCTAGTAGGATGCGGTGTGGCCCCATCCGCACCAACAAACATACACCCTCGTCATGATGCTGAACACTATAAGGAAAGCATTCTAATTCTGTTGCTGTTTCCTCTGTGTCAACGCGGGAGTATGCTGGCACATTATCCCTCATGCTTTCCTCCCCTCCCATCTCATAATCTTTGACATATCCCAAAAGCCCACTTTTCTAAGGATTTTGGTTTGTAACCTAGGGGTAAGTTTGACAATGTGCCTCTCATCCCTAAGAATATGGGTTTTTGATTGGGGAGGACACCTCTTGCAAACCCTCACTGCTTGGGAAAAGCTGATAACGAGAAGCCCTAAAGCTAGAAGCTTAGGGAACTTGCCTTTTGCTTTGAGCTATCAATGGGCAGAGCCATTGCCGTGATAGTTCTCTGAATCATAAAATCCATTTTTCGTGCCAAAAAATAGGCACGAAATGGTGAATATGACAGTTAACCCAACGATAATCAGCTTTACATCCATTGGTTTATTACCCTCTCATCAAGACTTTTTTATATTAATAGTGCGATTTAATAATCTAGCTGAATCGCTAGAAAATCTTTAACTATGCTTGGTTTGATTGAGCAATAAGTAAATTTACTACCTTCAGTCTGATTGTAAAACTTTTCAGATCACCTGTCTATTAACGTAATACGCCTTTACAAAGCATTTTTGGGAATGGGGCATTGGTCATTTCTAATACTTAATCTAAGTATGTATTAAATAAATTTTTATCCCACGGTTTGCTGAATAAACTTAGCACTAAATCTTTTAGGCTATGAATATTTAGCATACAATCTAAAAGCCTACAAAGTATTTTTAGCATTTAAACATTTAGATGTTTAAACTTTTATAGCTAAATTAAATGTTCAAATGTTTAGATATGAAGTAAAATCTGGAAATTATTTGCATTTGGAAAAAATGATCATTACGGTAGCGGCTTTCAAGGGTGGTGTGGGGAAGTCTACGACAGCCTTGCACTTGGCTACATATCTCCAGAAGCAAGCTGACACGCTGTTAATAGACGGTGATTTAAACCGCAGTGCTTTAGATTGGTCAAATCGGGGTTCTTTGCCATTTAAGGTGGCTGATGAGCAACAGGGGGTGAGTTTAGCGGGGCTTTATGAGCATATAGTTATTGACACCCCAGCCAGGCCAGATGCAGATGAGTTAAAAACTCTAGCTAAAGGATGCGATTTGTTAGTTATCCCGACTACACCAGATGCGATCGCACTAGCAGCAACTCTACAAATGGTGGATTTACTGGAAAAAATAAAAAATAAGTATAAAATATTGCTGACTATCATTCCCCCAAATCCGAATAAAGCAGGAGAAGAAGCGAGGACAACTCTATTAAATGCCAGTATCCCTGTGTTTAAGTCTGGAATTCGCCGCTTGGCTGTATTCCAACGTGCTGCTTTAGAGGGTATTCCAGTTAATGCCGTCAAAGATACTTACGCTCAAATTGCTTGGCGATGTTACTCAGAGGTAGGGAAGGAGATATTAAACTAATTCGTAATTCATTTGTTTCTTCAAAGAGTTGGTATTACTTTGAATAATAAGAAGAAAGCTAGCCGTTTTGATGATTTGATTGATGCTGCTCGTAGTCGTCAACAGCGAGATCAGCCACAGCCTACACCAGATACACCTACTTCTGTTACGAAAAGCACTGACCCGGCTTATACTCGTACAACTATCTACTTACCTAAGCAACTCCATCGACAATTGAAGGCTGCGGCTGTTGCTCAGGAACGACAGATGAGTGATATTGTCGCTGAATTAGTTGAACAGTGGTTAGGGAAGGAAAAGGAAGGTAAGGAAGTAAACGTGGAAATTTAAACGCAGAGGTACGCAGAGAATTAATCTAATGAGATTATTGACTAAATCACAATTGCTTCACCTTTCTCAGTGAAGCGGACTTCTTTAATTTTCCACTGGGAATTACTGGTGAGGGTTTTGCGGAGACTGCCAAATAGGGCAAACTGTTCACAGCCAGAAAGAGAGACGAATTGACGTTTAGATTGGGGTGAGAGTCGCAAGTCAACTGTAGCAATGCCATTGTTGACTCTGACACGATAACCAGACAAATTAAAGTCGGCTGTGTCTTGTTCTTCTATGATTTTGCCGACTGCATTAGTTACAGACTCTGCTGCTGGTACGGTTACTTTTTGCGGGACAAGTTCCTGGCATTGAATATCGCTTGTATATAAAGTCACATTTACTGTGTTGCCAGAGGCAGCTTTAGAGGTATCAGAGGGGGACTTGATACTGTTGTGTTTGGCTCTGAGTTGAGCCATACTTTGGGTTGGGGTTGGTGTTGTGCTGGTTTCTGGTAGGTTGGAAGCACAGCTACTGATGCTAGCTGCGATCGCTATCATCGCAAATGGTAAAAGACACCTGGAAATCATATGCAGAACTTTGGTTGTGTATCTTTCTCTTAACTTCAGTATTATTCGGTCCAATTCCGTATAAAATTGCAACGAGTTTTTAGTTGAATTTTACGTAAAAATAAATTTATTGTAGAGTGTGTGAGGCGCATTTTTTCGATATTGTATGCCACGAAAAAAAGTGTTCTATGTGCCAACACGCTACCACATAACACGGTGCGTTAGGCTAACTTTATAATACACCCTACTTAAGACTAGTCCCCAGCCTCTATTATGCCTGCAACTACTTTTGACCCTCGTAATTCTGAATGGGAAGGTATACCCATTGATAAGTGGGAAGCCTCTAAATGGAAGCAATGGAAACCTAAATACCCAGCATCTGATGAACAAGCTAAGTTAGAACGGGAATATCTCAGAATTAAATATGCAGTTCAACAGGCTAATACAGCCCTGAATTTAGATAGAGTCAAAGTTAAATTAAAACTTACTAGCCCAAAAACTATAGGTTTACAGGGTACTTTTCCTTGTAGACCTGGTGATGTTGGTAAACATGGTAGTCCTAATAAACAATATACCATTTCTTGTGGTTTTACCGCTAATGATGCTGGGGTAAAAATGGCAGTATTAAAGGCACGGGAATTAGATTTATCATTAATTACAAAACAATTCCAGTGGACTCCTGAATTACTAGGAAAACAAGCGCAAAAAATAGACCAAGTAGATAATTATAAATATACTAAACTGATTAGTGAATTGATTCAAGACTACGAGCGCGAATTTTGGAAGACTCACGAGCAGGATAGACGAGGTATTAAGACTTGGGAAAGCCATTATATGAGGCACTTGAAAAAATTACCTCAAGATGTAACTATGTCTGCTCAAGCATTAGAGGAGGCTTTGGAAAAAACTAAACCTAATACATCATCTAGGTTTTTTTTGGTATGGCAACTAAAAAAATTCTGCGATTTTTGTGGGATTGATGACCTCAAAACTATTTACGCTTATGCTACTCCCAATCCTCTCCCAAATATCCGCAAAATCCCTTCAGATGAGGAGATTATCCAAGGTTATTTTACAATCGGTATGCCATTATCAGCATACACAAGTAAAGATAATATTACTCTGCCTGAACAATGGCAATGGGCATATGGAATGTTAGCAACGTATGGCTTAAGGCCTCATGAGTTATTTGCTGTAGATTTGGAGGCGTTTATAGACCTTAGAAATACTTTTCATTTAGTCAATTTAAATCCTAGTTTGACGGGGGGTACAAAAACAGGTGAGCGGAGTTGTGGTATTCCGCCATTACATCCTCATTGGGTGGAGTTATTTAAGTTAAAAAATATTCGATTGCCTTATAACGAAGGAAAGCTGAGTAATAAAACAGCAAAACTTTATATTAGATTTAGAAATAATGATTTAGGTTTTAGACCTTATGATTTACGTCATGCTTATGCTATCCGGGGTCATAGGTTGCGTGTACCTATCAAGACTATGGCTGATTATCTGGGTCATACAGTCCAAGAACATACAAAAACTTATCAGAGATGGATGAATGAAGATACTAATTTAGAAATTTATAAGGAGGTAGTGATTCACAGACAGGGGACTTCTAAGGAAGCCATGAAAGAGAGGATTAGCGAATTGGAAGCTGAAAATTTGGCTTTGAAGGCAGAAAATGCGACTTTGAAACAATTATTAATTCAACACCAATTAGGGGAATTGTTGAGTTAGGAAATGCAAAAATTCTAATTATCCAGTAGTAATATGTGAGTGTAAGTTGTCGCTAATCTCGCTACTGTATTTACTTTAAATATTAATTTAGCCAAAATCCACCTATTTTTTCATCTTTAATGCTCAATCTAGCTAAGACATCATCATTGCCATCTTTAAATGTAAGTTTCCATAGGTAGACTTGATAACCCTGCTGATTTAGTTTCCCTAAAAAAACTGCCGAATACCCTTTTTTAATACGAGGAGCTAACTGTCCATTAACTTGTGCAAATATTTGTTTTGTAATACCTTCTTTAAAGGCAGCATTTCCTGGAGATATAAACTGAGTGTAATTGTTTTGTTCAATAGCATTTATGAGGTTTGTAAAAGTTTTTTGCACTTGTTGCTCAACATGACTACTTTGAGCTTTTTTTACTGGCTCGGTTACAGCCTGCACGTTTTTTGCTACACCTAAAGTCAAAGGTGACATGGTAATGAACCCTGCGATTAATAATCCTATCTTATTCATTTATTCGTTTGTACTCCTGGTGAATTTATTTAATTCAACATAATTGAAACTGATGATAACTCAAAAGAAAGACACTATTATAGCAGTCCGCAATTTTTGTATTGTGGGCAATGCTTTTAGTGGGATAAAACCCCGATTTTTATGTTGTTGGCATTACCCATTTAGGGTTATTGAGAATGGTGCAAGATATGAACCCTCACCCTGCCATCTTTCGGGCTTTTGTAGATTGCCCCAAATCTTGATGCTGTCGGCTGGAGATTGGGAAACATAGAAATGATGTTACCTGCAAACTCTGACCTAGGAAGTGGCGCAACTATGGCCGATCATCTGATGACTATAGATAAAAATACTTATGAATCCCTACAACAAGAGTTACAAGAACTACGCCAACTAGTGGCAAATAGGGATAAGAAATCTAGCCAAGAACAGATGGGCTTATTTATTGAATATACACCGGCGGCGATCGCTGTTTTTGATCGGGAAATGCGCTACTTGCAAGCTAGTCGTCGTTGGCGAGAAGATTACGGCTTAGGTAATGAAGATATCATTGGTCGCTCTCATTCCGAAATTTGCCCGGAGATGGCTGTGTTTTGGGGGGAAATTCATCAACGCTGTTTGCATGGAAAAATTGAAAAATGTGCCGAAGATGCCTTTAGCCGTGCCGACGGGACAACCGATTGGGTGAAATGGGAAATATGTCCTTGGTATGAAAATTCTGGCACAGTGGGTGGTATGGTCATGTTTACCGAGGTAATTACCACCCGCAAACAAGCTGAAGCCGAACTGAAGCGGTTGAACGAAGAGTTAGAGGGTAGGATTGAAGAACGTACAAAAGCTTTGCAACAAAGCGAATCGCGGTTGCAACGACTAGCAGACAATGTACCAGGTATGCTGTATGAGTTTCATCTTCATGCTGATGGCACAATGTTTTTCCCTTATGTTTCTTCTGGGTGTCGAGAAATTACGGGGAGAGAAGCAAAAGAGTTGCTAAATGATGCCTCTGCCACCTTTGCAGATATTCACCCTGAAGATATATCTAATGTTGAGGCTGCGATCGCTCACTCTGCCGAAACTCTGCAAAACTTTGAATGCGAGTGGCGTATCACCCCCTCTGGTCAGCAGAAGTGGATTAAAGCTGTTTCTAAACCAGAACGTAGAGTAGGAGGGAAAATTGTCTGGTATGGTTGCCTACTCGATATTACCGAACAGCAAATTGCACTGCGCGATCGCAAACAAACAGAGCAACAACTGCAACAACAGGCACAATTTTTACAAAGTATCTGGGAAGGTGTAGACTACGGTATTTTTGTCTTAGAAGTGTTGGCTGATGGCGAAGAGTTTCGTTACGTTAAGTTTAATCCTGCCATGCTGAGAATTAGCCCCATGTCTCTAGAACCTTTCTTTGAGAGAACAATGGCAGAAGCACTACCTCAAGACATAGCAAACCACTATCGCCAGCGTTACAGAGAATGTATCAAATCTCAAAAAAGCATATTTTTTGAGGAAAAATTTTTAGCCGATGAGGAAGAAAGTTGGTGGCTAATGAATGTCACACCTCTTTGGGATAGTCATTTCTGCATTTCTCAACTTGTAGTTACAGTCACAGACATCACAGAACGCAAACAAGCGGAAAAAGAACGCCAAATGTTCGTCTCGCTGATTGAAAATAGCAGTGATTTCATTGGTTTAGCAAATCTAGAAGCAAAACCCCTATTTGTCAACGAAGCTGGACGCAAGCTGGTTGGTTTAGACGATTTGGCATCTACTGAAGACTTAACAGTGGCTGACTTCTTTTTTCCAGAAGATAGAGAATATGTACAGCAACAGATGATGCCTACAGTGATCAAAGATGGTTTATGGCAAGATGAATATCGTTTCCGACACTTCCGAACTGGAGAGGTGATACCTGTTGACTATAATGTATTTTCTGTCAAGAACCCAGAGACTGGCGAACTGTTGTGTATTGCAACCATTACTCGTGATATTCGCGATCGCAAAAATGTAGAAGCTTTGTTGCAGGAACAAGAGCAGTTTTTACGTAGTATTTATGAAGGTGTTGATCAAATCATATTTGTTATTGATGTTCTAGAAAACTGCGAATTTCGTTATGCTGCCTGGAATTCCACCGCCGAAAAAGCCACAGGTATTAGTCTAGCCAACGTTATAGGTAAAGTACCTGAAGATGTGCATGGTATTGCTGAAGGTGCAGCCATTCGTCAACGATATAAAAACTGTGTAGAAACTGGTATCAGTAGCAGCTATGAAGAGTGTCTGACTTTACGCAATCAAGAAACTTGGTGGCTGACTAAAATCAATCCCCTCAAAAATAGCGAAGGTAGAATTTATCGACTTGTCGGGACAACTCTAAATATTACAGAACGCAAGCAAGCTGAAATTAAGTTACAACAACAAGCCGAAAACTTAGAAAATACTCTGCGGGAATTACAACTTACCCAAACCCAACTTATCCACAGTGAGAAAATGTCTTCACTAGGTAACATGGTTGCAGGTGTTGCCCATGAAATTAACAATCCAGTTAACTTTATTCACGGTAATTTGATTCCGGCTAGTGAATATGCTCACGATTTATTGCAGCTAGTGCAACTCTATCAAATTCACTTTCCCTACCCTCCAGAAGAAATTAAAGAGTTATTGATAGATATTGACTTTGATTTTCTCAAAGAAGACATAGTAAAGCTGCTTACATCCATGCGTGTAGGTACTCAGCGCATCCGAGAAATTGTCCTCTCACTACGCAATTTCTCTCGCCTTGATGAAGCAGAATTTAAGCAGGTTGATATTCATGAAGGTATTGATAGTACCTTGATGATTTTACATAATCGTTTGAAGGTTAAACCAGAGCATCCAGAAATTTTAGTGATTAAAGAATATGGTAAATTACCCCTAATAGAATGCTATCCTGGGCAGCTTAATCAGGTATTTATGAATATTATCAGTAATGCTATCGATGCTTTGGAAGAGTCATTTCTGGGTGAACAAGCGCAAATTTATATTCGTACTGAAGTTATGAATAATAATTGGATAAGTATCAGTATTGCAGATAATGGTATGGGAATTGATACTGAAATTGTTTCTAAATTATTTGACCCTTTCTTTACTACTAAAAATGTGGGTAAGGGTACAGGATTAGGTTTATCTATTAGCTATCAAATTGTGGTAGATAGACATAGAGGTAAATTATCTTGTCATTCAGAACCGGGAAAAGGTGCAGAATTTGTGATTGAAATTCCTATTAACCAACATGAAAATAGCTAAGAAAATCAGGTTAAGTCCAAACCATTTGTAAATCTAAAACAAACCCTAGTAATATATATTTTCCTGATAATTTTGTAGGAGAATCCAAAATTTCCATCGGTTGATTTTGACGATATATTTCCACTTGTCACGCTTGGGGGTTAATTAACCAGCCAAGTTTGACTTGATTATCAATATATTCTTGCATTTTAGCTTGGGTGTCTTTCAAGTCATCGCTTGGTGACATTAACTCTAAAACAAAGTCTGGCGCAATTGGGGGGAACTTTTTTTGTTGTTCTGGTGTGAGTGCGTCCCATCTGTCTTTTTTTATCCACGCCACATCAGGAGAGCGATTTGCACCGTTAGGTAATTTAAAACAGGTAGAAGAATCAAAACATACGCCTAATTTCTGCTGACGATTCCATACGCAAAATTCCACAGCCATTTCAAAGTTGCGGTTTCCTGTCTCTCCCCCTGTAGGTGGCATAATAATTATTTCTCCCTTAGCGTTACGCTCCAATTTGACATCAGGATTTTCTCTACACAGTTGGTAAAATTGGTCGTCAGTGAGTTTAATAATTGGGTTGAGGTTGAATGTAATAGCTGTCATGGTGATGAAATTGCAGACGTCTGGTACTTATATGTATGATTTTAAGTTACTTTAAATAAACAAAATTTAGTTGTTAACTATAAATGAATTATGCTGGAGTTGGTACTGGTTAGGTAAATTTTAAAAGCGAGGGAAGTGATGTTACCTGCACTCAAACAATTAATTGTACCTGTCGGTCATCAATTATTAATTAAAAATATATCTTGGCCGGAATATAAAAATATTTTGGCGGAATTGGGTGAAAATCGTAGTTTTAGGGTGTCTTATAGTCAAGGGGTGCTGGAAATAATGTCTCCATTACCAGAGCATGAGGTAGCTAAAGTTATTATTGGTGATTTAGTCAAGGCTCTATTAGAAGAACTTGATATGGAATTTTGGAGTTTGGGTTCTACTACTTTTGATCAAGAAATCATGGATGCTGGGGTAGAACCTGACGATTGTTTTTATATCCAAAATGAAGCTGCTGTGCGTGGTAAGGATAGAATTGATTTAACTATTGATCCTCCCCCAGATTTAGCTATTGAAATTGATATTACTTCTCGCACTCGTTTTAATAATTATCAATTATTGGGAGTACCGGAATTGTGGCGTTGGTATGGAACTAAGTTGGAAATTAATGTTTTGATTGATGGTAAATATGTAAAATCTCATAATAGTGGAATTTTTTCTAATTTCTCTATCGCTCAAGTTATCCCTGAATATTTAACGCGTAGTAAAATTGACGGTAGAAATGCAACTATGAAGGCTTTCCGGGCTTGGGTGAGAGGGCAAATTTAACAATTCAAAATTCAAAATTCAAAATTCAAAACAGTTGGCGTGGTGGATTTAAACCCCAACTCAACTGGTACTACGTGTAGACGTAGGGGTCTTAAACCATTGAATTTACGATAATCTATTATGAAATTACGAAGATACGAAATAGCTGATACTGAAGCAATTATGCAGTTATTTTATGACACTGTTCATGAGGTGAATATTCGTGATTACACCAAAGCACAAGTAGATGCTTGGGCTTCAGTAAATATGGATGTTGAGGTTTGGATGAGTAGCTTAAAAAGTAAGTTGACTTATGTGGCAGAAGAGGATGGTAAAGTTATTGGTTTTGGGGAATTAGAAGCGAATGGACATATTGACCGCTTTTATTGTCATAAAGATTTTCAAGGTCGAGGAGTTGGGAGTAAAATTCTAGCAGAAATTGAATTTAAAGCGAGAAATTTAAGAATTCAAAAGTTATTTGTGGAAGCTAGTATTACAGCTAAACCTTTTTTTGCAAGGCGGGATTTTATTGTGGTGAAAAAGCAAGAGGTGGAACGCAGGGGGCAAAAGTTTATTAATTTTGTGATGGAAAAGATATTATTTCATGACTTATAAGACTCGATAAATCGCATCTACACGATAAATAAAATATTTCTTGGGTTTCGCCAAGCTCAACCCAACCTACATGAGAACTTTGATTAAATGTAGTATAGTAATGGTTTTGATATCTAAACAGAATAAGAAGTACAGAGGGCTAAAGGGCAAGGAATCCTTACACCACAGCCACCACGCGAAATCCAACGAAGTAGTTGCGACTAGCGCACGTGAGTCTATTGCGATTAGCAGAACGGCAAAGCCAGGCAATATATGTCCAACCACCACCGCGCAGCAGCTTTATATCTTTATTGCTACCTTTTAACCACGCACTACCGTTTGTCGGCGCACCTTGGTAGCTATCATTATATACATCTTTACACCATTCATATACATTACCACACATATCATATAAACCGAAAGAGTTTGGCGGAAATATTCCTACATTTGTTGTTTGTTCACGATATTTACCTTTTGGTGCAGAACCGTAGGGATAGTTACCATCGTAGTTAACTAAATCTGTAGTGATAGTTTCCCCAAAATAAAACGGTGTGGTTGTTCCTGCACGACAAGCATATTCCCATTCCGCTTCGTTGGGTAGCCTGTAGGTTTTTCCAGTCTTCTGACTCAACTTTTTACAAAACTCTACCGCATCATCCCAACTCACTTGCTCTACAGGTCTTTTCTCACCTTTAAAATAGGAAGGATTATTTTTATTGCCTATAATTTTTTGGAAAATGTTACCACCCATAACTGCTTGATACTGTTCCTGGGTAACTGCATATTTTCCCATGAAGAACTTAGGGACTCTCACCTGATGCTGAGGTTTTTCATAGGAATCACCTTCCCCTTCCGGTGAACCCATCATAAATGTTCCTCCTGGTATCTGCACCATTTCCAAGGTGATACCATTTCCCAAGTCTTCTGCAAAATATTTTGCCTCTTCATTGCGGCGGTTGGTGATTTTCCCTTGTGCGTTTACCGTCACCACTTCAAATTGAAAGGTTTGTAAGGTGTCTTTTGATTTTGCTTCTGTAACCGTAACAGACTTAGATTGCTCTGGAGGAGGAGAGCTAGATTGAGGTTGCAACAACTTCTCAATTTCATCTAGCTCATTCTCAATATGCTCTAGCTCAGTTTCCTCCTGTTGAAGTTGCTGTTTTAATTTAAACTTTTCTGTCGTACTAGTCTCAATAGCTAAGGCTTTTCTCATCAGGTCAACTTTCTCACTCCGAGTTTCCCATTCTTGCTGAATTCTATCTCGTTTGTCTTCCAGTCGGCGTTGTTTACCTGGAATGGTGGGATTTGGGGCTGCTTGTTGGGTTGACTGTGGCGTTGGTTGTGGAGGCTGAGGATTAACCGGACTATTCTGCAACTGGGCAATTCTTTGTAACGCCTTCAATGCTTCCATATCATTTCCTAAAGCAGCTGCTACCACCCGAATCCATAATTGTTCTGCTAAATCTAGATTTCTGTTGACTTCGGCTTGGTAAGCATCATTTTTCAGTGTGGAAATATCCGCTAGGGTGGCGTGTCGTGGTACAAGAATCAAATGGGATTTACTAACAGGCTCGATAATAATATAAGGTGTTTGCTTCTTATTAATATGCTGACGCACCAATTCCGGCACACGAAAACTGAGATACTGATTTAACCTTTCAACGGTCGCACATTTACCTTGAATCCCCAACCCTTCCAATAACGCCGTAGTAAAAGTACCTTGTTGTAAAGCTGCAATCTCATAAGAATATTCCTGGGGACTACAGGAAAATATACTAATAACTCCTTGTTGACGTGCTTCCTCTGCTGTCTGTCTACCGATACCTTCGCCAGCACGAGTCCCCAAACTGCGACAAGCGTCTAAAATCAATACAACATTATCCGCACCGCAAAGGCGGAGGCGTTCCGTCACCAAGTTAATGGAAATCGCTGTATTCTCAATATCCTCTGGATCGCCATCACTAGGCATGAGATAATCACGTCCAGCATGGCGGATACCATGTCCACTGAAGAAAAACCAAAAGTTATCACCCGCACCCATGAAGGGATTTTCAAATAACTGTCGCAAGATTCGCAGCAAATTAGTGCGGGTGGGACGGGTTGATTTACCCCCAACATCTGGGGAATCATCAGAGAAGAAGAAAATCTCATTAAACCCCGCTTCGTTGCGGAGAAACTCCTGCATTAACATTGCATCCCGCTTGGCATAATTTAGCGGTTGCAAATAATCATAGTGGTTAACGCCGATCGCGATCGCTAAATTTTTCGCCATCCTACTTTGGTTCTTGTCGCCGAAATACCAGTTTAATCGCGCCTTTCCCGCCTGCTTTCGCACCGTTACCGATTAATTTGACTTCACCTTCAGCACTGATTTCTACGGATAATTCAATTTCATCTAGCTGCATTCCGCCCTTGGCTTGTTGTTCTGCGCGGTTAAATAAGCGTCCCACTACTTGCAGGAAGTGGGTCATTTCTTGCTCTAATTTTTGGGTGCTGACTTTGACTGCATCGCCTACGCTTTTAGTGGTTTCTGTGGTGGTTTCTTCTCTCCAACTGCGGGTATTACCACTTATACCTTTAACACCATCGGTAACGGCAATTTGCGGTGCTTCATCTGTGACTATCCAAATGCTGTCTGAGGATGTATCTGTCATATTACACTGGGTTTTTTAGTATTTTCGCATAAGTATATGTATAAGGGGGATTATCTCACGCAGAGGCGCGGAGGCAAGCCAGTGCGTTGGGCGGCTCTGCCGACTTGTTCGCGCAGCGTCTCGGAGAGAAGCAACTGGCACGCAGAGAGAGAGCGGGGGGTTTTGGTATGATGGCGATCGCCGCCAAGGGCGGGGCGTAGCCTATCGCTGGTGAGGCATATTCTAGTAGGATGAGTGATTAGCGATTAGCGATCGCTGCAATTGACTAAAAATTATGCAAGAGCCAACGGCAGAACAAGCAAAGGAGCTTTTTAGGGTCTGCTACCATTTGACTAATATGTACTGCTCAATTCATTTGGTGAGAATAGATGAAACTACTAACCGTATTTACATCCTAGCTGGAGACGAAACTCAATTAGAAATACTCCCCAATGGTAGTGTGAGGTATTTATGACCAAGCCAAATTTTACAGCAATGACGAAGCAAGAGTTAAGAGCTTATGTTTTGGAACATCGGGATGACAATGAAGCTTTCTATGCGTTAACCCGCAAGCTCAGGGAAGAACCAGGAATTGAAATAACTTCAATGGAACATTTACAACAGTTAATTGCAGCCAAGCGGGACAAAATCGATATACAAGATGCTCACACAGCTTTAGAGTCAGCATCAGTCAACACCATATCTCTTGAAGACCTGAAAAGGCAATTAGGATAGTGAGCTATCAAGTACAACTTTTATCGACAGCTGTGCAGCAGATTGAGAGGCTAAATTCTCAAGTGCAACAACAGGTGATGAAAAAATTAGAAGAGTTAGCATCCAACCCAATTCCCGAAGGGGCGATAAATTTGTCAGTTGGGGAAAATTTATATTTAGTTGTTATCAATGAATATCGGATTGTTTATCACATCCAAGAACAGGATTTATTAATTACAGTCACTAAGGTTGCTCATTCTCAAGATTATTAAATTTCAGGGTGTGGTATAGCTCCCAATTTGCTTGCAGGTTGATCCAAAAATCTGCACTATTTCCCCATAGTTCTGCTAACTTTAACGCAGTGCTTGGTGTGATTCCATGCTTTTTATTTACCAGTTCATTTATATCCTCATTGGGACTATCAATTATTTGAGCAAGTTCATCTGGTAATATTCCCAAAGGTTCTAAAAAATCTTTAACTAAAATTTCCCTAGGATGGGTAGGAGGACGATATTTTGGTAGTCTCATTGCTAGTTAGCTTCAGGCGATCGCATCAAATCAAATACCATATATAATACTAAATGTCAATACTAAAATCAATAAAAAACCAGAAAAACTGACCTGAAAAAGTAAGCAAAAAGTAAGAAATAGATTTTTTGTAAAAAGCTGAGATTTAGATATAGTAAGGAAAAATAATGGTTCGACCGCGCAAGCTCTTTGCTCAACATTGGCTCAAAAGTGATAAGGTTTTGGATGCGATCGTCAAGGCGGCGGAGTGTAGTACAAATGACCGCATCCTGGAAATTGGCCCCGGTACAGGCATTCTCACACGGCGTTTACTACCTTTAGTACAGTCTTTAGTAGCGGTGGAAATTGACCGCGATTTATGTAAGTTATTAGTCAAACAGTTGGGGAATAAGGCGAATTTTTTACTGTTACAAGGTGACTTTCTCACCCTAGATTTGACTACAAACTTGGCAGCATTTCCTAACTTTCAAAAGCCAAATAAAGTTGTTGCTAATATCCCCTATAATATTACAGGGCCAATTATTGAGAAATTATTGGGAACGATCGCCAACCCTAACCCTACACCTTTTGATTCGATAGTGTTATTAATTCAGAAGGAAGTAGCGGAAAGATTATATGCGAAATCCGGGTCAAGAATATTTGGTGCATTATCAGTAAGGGTGCAGTATTTAGCTGAGTGCGAATTAATTTGTCATGTCCCCGCAGCTGCATTTCATCCATCACCAAAAGTAGATTCCGCCGTCGTGCGCCTGCGTCCCCGACAGATAGAAATCCCGGCGGATGACCCAAAAAAATTAGAGAATTTGCTAAAGTTAGGCTTTGCCGAGAAACGCAAAATGCTACGGAATAATTTGCAATCTGTTATTGATCGCGATCGCCTGAGCCAATTACTGGAACAATTAAATATAAACCCCCAAGTTAGAGCTGAAGACCTCAGCACTCAGCAATGGGTAACTCTGAGTAACACACTCACAACCAGCTAAACGCCGCGCTACCGCTAACACAACTCAGCAATAGGTAACTACTCAAAACTCAGCACTCTCTCACTCAGCACTCTCTCACTCAGCACTCAGCACTCTCTCACTCAGCACTAAACGATGCGTAGTTACAGTTTAATTGCTCCTGCTAAAATCAATTTATATCTGGAAATCATCGGCGATCGCTCCGATGGTTATCATGAGTTAGTGATGATATTGCAAAGTATCGACCTCGCTGACCAAATTGAATTACACTCCATTAGCGATGAAACTATCCGCGTTCATTGCAACCATCCCCAAGTACCAACAGATAAAACTAATCTCGTATATCGCGCCGCCGAACTCATGGCGAAAAAATTTCCCACAGCCTTGGCTAAATATGGGGGTGTAGATATTACAGTTCACAAACATATTCCTGTAGCAGCTGGGTTGGCTGGAGGTTCAACTAATGCAGCCGCCGTATTGGTAGGGATAGATTTACTCTGGAATTTGGGACTAACTAAATCAGAACTAGAAGAATTGGGTGGGACTCTGGGTTCAGATGTACCATTTTGTGTGGAAGGTGGTACAGTCATTGCTACAGGTAGAGGAGAGCAACTTTCACCCCTGCCAAGTTTAGATTATATATATATAGTATTAGCTAAATATCGTAGCCTAGAAGTTTCTACCCCTTGGGCATATAAAACCTATCGCCAACAGTTTGGTAGTGGGTATCTTAAAGATAGCAATGACTTAGCCGCACGAGCCGCCGCCGTGCATTCAAGTGGAATGGTCAAAGCGATTTTAGATAAAGATGCAGCAGAAATATCTCAAAAACTGCACAATGATTTAGAGCGTGTAGTCTTACCAGCCTATCCCCAAGTTTTGCAATTACGAGAACTATTTGCAGTTCAGGAAGGGGTTCTAGGAACTATGATGTCTGGTTCTGGCCCTTCAGTATTTGCTATATGTGCATCTCAACCACAAGCAGAACAAGTTAAGTTACGAGTTAGAGAAGCAATCCCTGACGAAGATTTAGAATTATTCGTGACTCGTACAACTGGACAGGGGATTCAGGT
>NZ_JAYGGZ010000076.1:18792-21356 GCF_034931465.1 Anabaena sp. UHCC 0399
GACAGGTGACAGGTGACAGGTGACAGGTGACAGGTGACAGGTGACAGGTGACAGGTGACAGGTGACAGGTGACAGGTGACAGGAACTAATGATTAATGACTAACTTATGAATGACCAAAACATCACATCAACAACAGAGACGACCGCATCAGTTGCAGCAACCCCGTTACGCTGTTTAATCGGGGCAATCATTTCTGGAGGAATGGGATATGCTGTATATTCTCTCATGATTGCGATCGCTACAACCTTCGCTAAAAAACCCATCCATTCTCATAATGAATTAGTTATTAAGCTTACCTCTGCCGTTCGTACCCTGGTTGTTGGTATAGTAGCCTTGGGATCTGGGATATTTGCGATAGTCGCGATCGGTTTGTTTGCTTTAGGGATACAGTTATTACTCCAAAATTTCACCAAGGCTAAAAATAGTTAATCACTGGGACGTAGGGAAAAATTACCCCTACACCCCTACACCCCTTACAGGTAAGCATTTCTGCCAATAAGTGGGAGCATTCCCCAGTAGTAACGGAGGTTTTTTATAAAACTGAGAAGATTGTTGTTGTTTTCTCCAAGCCTTGGGAGGTAAACCGTGATGCTGGCGAAATTGACGGGAGAAATGGCACGCATTTTGATAACCCAAAGCGTTAGAAATCTGCTCAATTGTCTTGTTGGTATTTTTGAGTAAAGGACGCGCTGCGGCCATCCGACGCTGGAGAATCCAACCGTTAACAGTATCTCCTGTTTCTTTAGCAACTCTATTAGTTAAGTAAGCAGCTGAATAACCAACCGCCTCAGCCACATCTGATAGAGTAATTCCTTCATGATAATGAGCTTCAATATAATCAAAAACTTCCTGGAGGTGCGGACTGGATGGAAAAACAAACTCAGGTTCTAGACTAAGCGACTCAGGAAGTTGATGAGATTTAGTCGCATACCAGTGTCTCAACAAAGCTTGCTTTTCCAATCGGATAGCGATCGCTTTGAGTAGTTCTTCTATCGTAGAGGGTTTAGTAATATAGTCATCCGCACCCAATTCCATACCTTTACGGAGAGCCGTCTTCTCGTGGCTACCAGTCAGAAAAATAAAAGGAATAATTGCTGTTAGAGGATCTTGCCGTAGCGCATTCAAAACATCGTAGCCATCCATATCAGGCATCATAATATCACAGATGATCAAGTCAGGTAAATACTTCTGTGCCTGCTGAATTCCCACAAAACCATTTTCAGCACCTATTGTTTCAAAACCTTCAGCCTCAAGAATAGTTAAAAAGAGATGGCGGCTATCAGTTTCATCTTCAATTACAAGGATTGTTATTGATGAATCGTGAGTCATTTTTCCATTACCAGGAGTTGTGTCCAGGAATAATTAACTAAAAATTATCTTATACAATGGCAAAAATCTTTGCTTTCATTGCTGCTTCTCCATCAAATCTAGTCGCTACGAGCATTTGTAGCAATGTTGTAGTCAGCAATCATGATTCAGGTGGTAAATAGAAAAACTTGGTGTTTAGTTCCACCCAATAGATATTATCTATAAATTGCTGAATCCAGAAACTAGATAATCTCAACTTTACTGTCAAGTTTAGAATCAATCGTAAATCGAATTCAACTAAATTATAGTTAACAGAGTTCATATTCTTCCTCACCCCTTTTAATTAACTGCTACTAAAAACTGTAAATAATGATCATCACTATTTTTTAAAAAAATATTTATGTAGCCAATAATTTTATCTATCAAAATAAAATTATTAGTTGGCGAACTTAATATTTTTACAAATTTTATATATAACGAATAAATATTATTATATTCCCAGCATACAATTTCAATAATTAATTTCTTTAATTGTGTTGAAAATAAAATGTTGTTGCATATCTGTTTCCAACTAAAAATTAGCTTCCAAGAGTTTATTTTATGCTATTAAATACTGTAAATTTAGTAGATTTTTTTATCATGATTTATTCCTGATTTTCGCTTCATTTAACAGGGATTAAACTATATAAGAATATCCCCAGTCATCTGTCATGAGGAGTACATTTTTTTCGAGCATCTCTCTTAGTATTGAATGACTCTCTACCATAAGACATAGAAAATATTAAGATGTTTTGTATTAGGTTATACAATTACCAGAAAATGATTTTTATTGTTAAAAAATATAGCCAATAACAAATTTGACAATTATCTACTCAGATTGCCCATAGCAATCCTATTTCATGGAGGAGAATTCAGAGCTAAGAACGCCACTTTTTTAGAGAGAGCAGGGTTCTTAGCTCTCACGAATTATTTAGTGGGATTACTCTAGTGATCTTGTAATAAATTTACAGCTATTGTAACCACAATAATTAACAATGATGATTATAAATAAAGCCTGATTGGACATAATTCTAAGTTAGATATAGCCTGTATCAATCATGACTGCTCACCAAAATGAGAACAGTAAAAAATATTTTTGATTATTTTCGTCAAAGAATGGTATAATTAACCTGCTTTATAATTTTTTGTGCGCTAAGTATTGCAATTAATAGAAAATCACAAATTTAAAAAACAAAAAAAGAGATAGGTCTAACAA
>NZ_JAYGGZ010000077.1:0-21160 GCF_034931465.1 Anabaena sp. UHCC 0399
CCTAAGAACTTTAGTTCTCTCTGCGTTCTCTTCTCTTCAAGAGGCTGCGCCAACGAGAGGCCACGCCAACGCATAGCGTGTCGTAGACTGACGCTCCGCGAATAAAAAAGGACTAAAGTCCTTACTACGAACTCAATCTTAATTTTTTTACATTACTTAACATAGTTTGGTTTTTTCAAGTCGTTCTACTTATCCCTTCAAGCTTTTATAGAACGGTAGCAATTATTGCTAATGACACTAGAAATTAGCAGTAAAATTTCTGGATGAACTTTGGAAAAAAAATTCAACTTTAAGCAAAAACAGAAATTCTCACTCACTATTTGGGAAATTTCATAGTAACTGCTGTGTGATACAACGCAAAATATCAATGATGAATTCCAATAATTTCCAGAAATTAGTAGCACTTGCCAATGAATACGGGATTAATTGCCAGCCAGCCTCAGAAGAGGGCTTGGTTGCATCCTTACCTGGATACGATGATTTTTTATTAGCTTTTACTTGGTCTGGTGCAATTGAAGGAGAACCACCAGAGCATGAATTAATTGCAATTAGCGTACAGGATATTACTCAAGAAAGGACAGTTGCAGCTTGGCAGATTCCTGCATATTTATTTGGGAACGTTTTAAGGCAAGCACAGATGCTTGTCACTGCTCATATAGATTTTATTAGATGATTTTTGAGTTGACTAGATTGGATATAAGCGCGATCAAGTAGTGGTAATAGGCATTCGCTGTTGAATATTGCCGATTTAGGCGATCGCGCATTGAAATGATGGGAAAAGGCGATGGCGTAACCGCCTGCCGTAGGCGATCGCAAAGCATAATAGCCATCATTACCAATGCTCACCACTCATTTAAATCAACTGCCCATATTATAACGAATCAGTGAATCAGTCTCAAAATGAATTACACAGGTTTAGCGATCGCTAAAATTAAAAAATATCCTCATAGATATATGTCATCGTTAGCGTTGACGGAGTTCGCTTTTACTTCCTGCTTCTAAATATTCAGCAACCGAGAAAACGGGAGAAGTTAATTCCATACCTAAAGATAGATACAAGAAACTTTAATAAAGTTTACATTGCTCGTGTAACTTAATGAAGTTAATAAAAATTCATGGCTGATATTGTTGATACTGCTGTAAACGCTGGTTCTTTCAACACCTTAGTTGCTGCGGTTAAGGCTGCTGGGTTAGTTGATACGCTCAAAGGTGCTGGACCATTCACAGTTTTTGCACCTACTGATGAGGCATTTAATAAACTTCCAAAAGGTACAGTAGATGCTTTACTGAAGGATATTCCCAAGCTCAAGAAAATCCTGACTTATCATGTTGTTTCAGGTAAGGTACTTGCAGCTGATGTAGTTAAGCTGAAATCAGCTACTACTGTAGAGGGTTCAGATGTAAAAATTGACGCTTCTAATGGTGTCAAAATAAATGATGCCACCGTTGCAACACCAGATGTTGCTGCTGATAACGGTGTTATTCACGTAATTGATACAGTGTTGATTCCTGCGTAGAAAACCCTGGAAGGCTAGGAAA
The DNA here is from genome assembly GCF_034931465.1 of Anabaena sp. UHCC 0399. NCBI lineage: Bacteria > Bacillati > Cyanobacteriota > Cyanophyceae > Nostocales > Nostocaceae > Anabaena > Anabaena sp. UHCC 0399. The sequence goes on from NZ_JAYGGZ010000077.1 coordinate 1,540, forward strand.
TACTATTTGTGAGGCGGTGATTCTACATAATCATCGCCTTATTACTATCTAAATATATTTACTAAGGTATATTGACATATTTATCTATTGCAAACGATAATTTACTTAGACAGTATTTTTAGATATTTATTGTTTTAATTAGTTCGACTTTGTGATAAGCGATTAGATTTTTATCTGGGCTGAATAATATAACAAAATGCTAATTTTCTAAAATATTGGCAAGACTAAGAGAGATGCACTAGTAAGCAAATTCAAGTGTACTTTTTGACTGTATTTGCTCCTAAGAGAGTCAACTAAAATTACACAAAGGATTTCATGAAAGCACTATTAATTTACCCTCAATTTCCCCAGTCCTTTTGGTCTTACGATCGCTTTATGAAAATTGCCGGACTAAAAGCCGTCTTGCCTCCACTGGGAATCATTACAGTAGCAGCACTTTTACCCCAGGACTGGGAAATTAGATTTTGCGATCGCAATGTCAATCTGGAAACAGAAGCTGATTGGCAGTGGTGCGACATCGTTATCCTGTCTGCAATGCTCGTGCAGAAACCAGATTTTCATGCCCTGATTCAAAAAGCGGTGCGGTTAGGTAAAAAAGTCGCCGTCGGTGGACCTTATCCCACCTCTATCCCTCAAGATGCCCTGAACTCTGGAGCGCATTATCTGGTTTTGGATGAAGGGGAGTTGACAGTTCCATTTTTTCTTGAAGCACTCAAAGATGGTAAAGAGCGAGGCATCTTTCGTTCCGTGGAAAAACCTGATGTCACTCAAAGCCCGATGCCACGTTTTGACCTGCTGCAACGGGATGCCTACTTAATGATGGCTATCCAATTTTCTCGCGGTTGCCCCTTCAATTGCGAGTTTTGCGATATTATTACACTCTACGGTCGTAAATCACGCACCAAAGAGCCTCACCAAACCATAGCCGAATTACAAGCTCTTTATGATTTAGGTTGGCGAGGCTCACTCTTCATTGTTGATGACAACTTTATTGGCAATCAGCGTAACGTCAAACGCTTCCTCAAAGAATTGATTCCTTGGGTGAAACAGCACAACTACCCATTTACCTTTATCACTGAAGCTTCTGTGAATTTAGCAGAAGATGATGAACTGCTACATCTGATGAAGGAAGCAGGCTTTTATGCTGTCTTTCTCGGCATTGAAACCCCTGATCAAGATAGCTTGCAAATAACACAAAAACTGCAAAATACTCGTAATCCACTCATCGAAGCCTGCCGCAAGATCAATGAGGCAGGTATGCTCATCTATGCCGGATTTATCCTCGGTTTTGACGGGGAACGGCAAGGCGCAGGAGAACGAATTCAAGCTTTTGTAGAACAAACCAGTATTCCTCAACCGATGTTGGGTATCCTCCAAGCTTTGCCCAACACTGCTTTATGGAATCGTCTGCAAACAGAGCAGCGTCTAGTAGAAGGTGTTGGCGTTACTGAAGTGGGAGATCAGAATTCCTTGATGAATTTTATCCCTACCCGCCCTCTGGCTGAAATTGCGAGGGAGTACGCAGAAGGATTCTGGACATTATATGAACCTAGTAACTATCTCAGACGCTGTTTTCAGCAATGTCTCAGTATTAATTCACCTCCTGAGCGCAAGCAAACTATGCAATTTTCCCCAGGGAAGGGATTGCAGATTGTGGCTCAGGTTATCTGGCTTCAGGGCTTACGCCGACCTGAAATTCGCTGGCAGTTTTGGCGACAACTCTGGACAATTCTGCTCAAAAAGCCTCAAGTTCTCAATATGTATTTAGGTCTGTGCGCGGCGGGGGAACATTTTTGGGAGTACCGTACTTTAGCTAGGGAACGGATTACTCAACAATTAGGCTACGATCCACTTAACGTCCCTGTGTTACCAGAGCCAGAAAGAAGAACTCAAGCCCCAGTTTGTTGACAAAACTGGGGCTTGAGTCCTGAAAGCTTATACAATCACAGTCACATTACTATTAGTGAGTGCCGCTTTATTCGATAACAAACCTATCTGAATTTTGGCTGTATTGCCAATACCATCTTCATCAAAGAAAAGTTGACCTGTAGTATTGTCGTAGATAAAGCGATCGCTCGCTGCTACGGCACTACTACCAAGACGGAATAAACCAGGATCAAGTGTACCCAAAGCTTGGCTGATTCCAAATTCTGACTTGGAGATCAAGATTGTATCCTGCCCAACTTTAAAGTCAGTAATGGTATCAAAATCTCCACTACGAGTATCACTCAAATAGAAGCGATCGCGGCCGTTACCGCCATTGAATAAATCGCTTCCCTTACCGCCAACTAGTAGATCATCGCCATTACCACCTATTAAAGTATCATTACCGTCACCACCATACAGGGTGTCATTGCCGTTACCACCATTTAGATAATCGTCTCCGTCACCACCATACAGGGTATCATTGCCGTTACCGCCATCTAGATAGTCGTCTCCGTCACCACCAAACAAGGTGTCATCACCATTACCACCTAGTAAAGTATCATTGCCACCCAGACCCCGGATCAGATCATTCTTGTTAGTACCTGTGAGAATATCGTTACCAGGAGTGCCAATAATGTCGCCATTGGCGTTGATAGTTACGTTCACCGATGCTGTTGCCGTGCCACCTTTACCATCGTTGATAGAGTAAGTGAAACTATCACTGCCAACGTAGCCGAGATTCGGAGTGTAGGCAATAAAGTCATCAGCAAAGTTGCTCGGCGTGCCATTGTCATTGATAACAGCAATACCATTAACGGGAATAGATAACAGACTCAGTTGCAGAAGATCACCATTAGCATCACTGTCATTAGCCAGAACGTTAACATTAACAGCTATGTTTTCATCAGTAACAGCAGTATCATTCCCCGCTACTGGTGCAGTGTTGAGACTTAGCCCTACAATTACTGGGTCGTGGTCTGAAGAACGGAAAGCATCAGGACTGTATAAACTACTTTGTTGTTCTACTGATTTAAAGTTGGTGTTGTAGTCCAAAACATTGGGTTCATCGGCGTTAATGTGCCACTTAGCAGCCCCAGTTACTTGGGATGTTAAAGAACCATTAGCTAAAGCATGGTCTAAAGAACCCCATTGACCATCAAACACATAGGAGTAGGAAGTATTGGGTACAAGGTTGTTGTATCCGGCATTTTCCAAAGCCTTAATTGGGACTTCCTGGGCGTAGGCGTTGATATCACCGAGAATCAGGTAATCTGTGTCAGTTGTTCCTGTGGGATTTGTCGCTAACCATGTGGCTAAATCTTCAGATGCACGAGTCCTTGTACCATTAGATAAACCTTGACCATCTCCAGCGTCAGCATCACCAGGATTTCCAGAACTCGAACCCTTGGATTTGAAGTGATTAATTACAGCAGTAAATTCTTCACCAGTGGAGTTTTGCAGGAAAGATTGGGCTAGGGGTTTACGGTTATTGTTATCAAAAGCACCTTGACCAAAACCATCGGGGACTGTAGCTGCTATACCTACCGGAGTCACACTACCGGGTTTATAGATAAAACCAACTGCGATCGCATCCGTACCGAGTTGGGGCATTCCTGGATCAATTAAGGCATAAGTACCAGTACCCGCCACAGCATTTAGTCCATTGACTAAATCTTGAATAGCACTGGTAGCACCGTAGCCATCATTCTCAATTTCAATCAGACCGACAACATCGGCATTTAATCCCAAAATAGCAGCGATCGTCTTATCACGCTGACGGTTAAACTCAGTCAGGTTTTCTGCACCCCGTTGTTCAGGACTGGTAAAGCCGCTACCAGTACCATTACCGTTGAAGTAGTTCAGAACGTTAAAGCTGGCAACTTTCAGCGTCCCCCCGACATCTGGTTTATTTTCTGGACGGGGATTAGCTGGTGTAAAGTCCGCACCTGTGGAGGTTTGAACACGATAACCTTCAAAACGATGGTCTAAAACACCAGTAATACTAGCAACCGTATCACCACCCCTGAGAGTATTGGCAGGACTTAAAGGTTCACCACCACGACCAAAAATAATTGGGTCAGGGTTTTGAATCCCTCTACCGTCATCTAAGATAATCCGGCGTGTGGCAATTTCTTGTAAATAAGCAGAGTAACCAGCAACGCTGGGGTCATTGAATTGGGTATATTGTTCTAGTCTTGCATCTGTACCAGGTTGGTCACTAGCACCAGTTGCTGACAGTACGACCTGACCAAAACGACCTAGTTGAAAATGTTCGGTGACAGTTAAATTACCACTCGTAGCACTGACATTTACCAGCATCCCCTCGTAGCGTTCCAAATCTGCGACGCTAGTCACAGGGAACTGGATGTTAGTAGCTGTAGGTAATATGTCTGCACCCAAGTTAATCAAGCTGCTGACGTTAGAAAGTTGGGTGAGGCTACTGGTACTGCTGCTGGTAAATTCGCTCACAGTTCCAGTCACTCGGACTTTATCACCAACGCCACCAGAAAACTGTCCTGCGGGGTCGAAAACAAAGATACCTTCGGAAGTTGTGGGGTCATTATCAGCATCTGCATCTTCTTCTTGGACAAAGAAGCCATTCAAACCAGAACTACCAGAGAAAGCTGCAACGACAATGCCCTCAATCGTGCGAATCCCACCGAAGTCAGAATTGAAGGTTGCACCGCTACCTTGAATCTGGTGGATTTTGGTAACAGTCAGGGAAACATCATTATCGGTAATAGTTGCAGTGACTGAACCAATATTTAGACCGTTGTAGTTAGTATCTCCACTAGTCACAATATGGTTAATAACACTGCTGTGTGTACCTTCCACTAAATCATCATCAACTGCAATTACTGTCACCGGTTGGGGTATATTCCAGTTGAGAGGGGTGAAGGTAAAGGTCGTAGCACTGGTTGTAGTTTGGGAATCGGGGGTGATGGTAACTATGACATCTGCCGTTGGCTGGGTATTTAGCACGATGGTATAGCTATCCGTCGCCCCACCTTCGGTGACATTGGTGCTACCACCGGACTCAATCAAGGTGATACTAGGTAGGGGTGCAGTGGAAACTTGTAAATCATCAAGACCCAAACCATGATCTGTACCTGGATGGTCAATATCAACCCAACGCAACCATATTTCTTCACCAGGATTGAGAGATAAACTGCTAATCGTTCCTGAAATTAAACTGCGGTTGGTACTTAAATTACCATTAAGTGCGCCAGCAGCCACGTTGTTGACAAGACTAGTGAAATCCAGATTGTTGACATCAATCCAGTTACCACCAGTTAAACTAGTTGGAGCGATTTGGTATTGGAAATCTATAGTCTGGGGATTGGAGGTAGCACCACCACTGCGCCATTGTTCGCCGTAATAGCTAACATACAGCTGATCAATTACATCTCCGGTGTCGTTGAAGAATCTTGCACCCCAGAAGAAATTACCTGCGGCTGCGTTACCTGAACCGATAGAACCTAAAGCGCGGTCTGAATCTAAACCGAAACTGTAGAGATTACCTGCGGTGCTGCTTCCAGTTGAGGCGGCAACTGTGGTGCCGGTTCCGGTTCTAGCAGTATACCAACCAGCGATTGTAGTGCTATCAGTCCAGGTTTCCGAACCCGAATTAATCAGACTATTAAAGTCTTGGGAGTAGGGAGTATTGAGGGAAATTACCCCGGTGGGTAGGGTAACGACAGGAGAACCCAGGGTAATGACTTCGCTGCGGAATTTTTGGAAGTTGTCTTGAGATAAGTCTTTGGAAATTGTGCTGTTGTTGTACCATACGGTATCGCCGTTATCTACTAGTAGTTGAATTTGGGTAGTGCCAGTCAGGGAATCTGGAACTTCCACAATGGATTCAAAGCTACCGTTAGCAATCAACGCTGTTAAATCGGCAGTATGTAAGACAGGGGCATCAGTAGGATTACCAGTCCAAGTGTAGAGACGGAAATCATTAGGTGCATTTCCTGTAGCCCCACCTGCGGGGCCAGCAATAATGATGTATTGGTTACTAGAGTTACGCTCGATACTACGGATACCACGTCCACCCAAATCTAAAAAGATAGGCGCACCAAAGTTTGCAGAACCAGATGTACCACCTGCAACATTGAGAATGGTGGTAAAGTTAGTAACTGGAATAATTAACGCTTGATTACGTTCTGGTATGGGTTGATTGGGCGCACGGAAGGCAATATAAGCAGTATTACCATTAGGTGCAATTGTCAAGCCTTCAATATTGAAACCGCTACGAATTTCTGGGGAAATGCCATCGGCTGCACTAGCAAATAGTCCCAGATAACCAGCACCTAAACCGTGACCGTTGTTATTATCCCAAGCAATTAAATCATCTTCGAGGAAACGGTAATATCCTTGAAAGGTGAGGGTGGTATCCACTCCTGTACCAGAAATCTGTGTGGCAAAAATCCGTTCGCGGTTGGGTGCGTCGTTACCACTACTGTTGTTGCTGTGAGAACCCATCCAGTAAATTATGTCACCAAGGCGGGTTGATGCTTCGATATCAACTTCACTAGAACCGGATAATCCCAGTAATGGGGTGAAGTTAAAGTTGGCTAATGGTAAACCGGAATTATGGCGATCGTACAGCCGAATTGTTTGGTCTTCGTCGTCGGCAATGAACATATAATTAGCATCAATAGCGATCGCACTGGAAGCGTCACTTGTGCCTGTCAGGAAGCGGGTAGTTGGATTTATCGACCCAGCAGAAGCCGCGTAGTTAATGATGTAGGAACTACTGAGTGTACCGTCACTAACAGTAACAGTAATACTTGCTAAACCCACACCAGTAGGATCAATTTTCAGATTCCGTTCTGCACCTGTACCAGTTAAAGTCAGGTTGGCATTAGGAACAACTGTCTGATTACTGCTGGTGACTGTGACTGTCAGGTCGCCAATTGCTGTGTTGGGATCACTCAGGGTAAAATCAATACCTAGTGTCTTTGCCGGGTCGGTAGGATCGTTAATTACACCACTAATTGCACCAGCACCAATTTTGGGTAGGGGAACTGATAGGTTTTGACCATCGAGGAAATCGGTAGTGATGGGATTAATTTCAATTCTCGGTGCGCCAACAGTGGAGACAGGATTGGGAATGTAAGTCCCTGGGTTGCCAATATCGCCACCTATAGATACGCGAGAATTTTGGGCATCATTAACTGTGGAAAGCTGCCAATCAGTAGTAATTGTGAAAGAATCGAGATTTGCTGCTTCCGTCCAACCACTGGCGTTCTGTGTACGAATAGTCCCTGCAAATCCTTGATCGTTGTAGGTGAGGCGATCTATCAACTCTCCATTGTTATCGTACAGGTTAATCTCATCCTCACGTCCCAAACCTTGGTTAGAGTTACCAATGATTTTCACTGAGTCAGATAATCCCCAATCTGTGCGGAATGCTTCTGCTGAGGCTTCTGTTAAAATTACTGATTCTCCCGGCTGGATAATACCAAAAGCACTCAGATTGAACGACCCAGGGCTGCGAGTATTGTCGTCGTAACTCCAACCAGTAAAGTCTACTGCTGTAGTGCCAAGGTTGGTAAATTCTACAAACTCTCCATTTGCACCGGTGTACATATACTCGGTGATTTGGATATTGACGTTAGTGTTGGGTGGTGCGTCGTTATCGGTAATATTTACCGTGATGTTAGCGATCGCAGTCCCATTATAATTAGCATCGCTACTACTAACATTGTGAGCGATCGCGCCAGTGTGTGTACCCTCAATTACATCATCATCGACAGCAGTGACAGTTACAGTTTGGGCTACATTCCAATTCTGGGGTGTAAAAGTCAATGTTGGCGAACTGGTTGTCACTTGATTATCAACACTGATGCTAATAGTAACATCTGCTGTGGGCTGTGTTTTCAGTACGATTGTGTAGCTATCTGTAGCACCATCTTCAGTTACATCGGTGCTACCCCCAGATTGAATAATGGTTATACCAGGGACGGGTGTAAAGTTAATGGTATAGAAGCCTGGGTTGCCAATATCACCACCAGAAGAAGCGTAGGAACTCTGGGCATCATTTTCAGTAGAAAATATCCAATCAGTATTAATATTGACAGCATCTAGATTTGTTGGATCAGTCCAGCCACTGATTGCCTGAGTGCGAATTGTCCCCGGAAAGACTGTATCTCCATAGGTGAGGCGGTCTATCAGATTTCCGTTATTATCATATATGTTAATTTCATCAGCCCGTCCCAGATTCCTTGTCAGTCCGCCAATTATCTTAACTGAATCAGACAATCCCCATGCTGCACGGAAAGCTTCTTCAGTCGCTTCTGTGAGGATAACCGACTCTCCAGGCTGAACAATCCCAAAAGCACTTAAATCAACCGTACCAAGTGTTCGACCACTATCATCGTAACTCCAACTAGTAAAGTCTACTGCCGTAGCACCAAGGTTGGTAAACTCCATAAATTCACCGTTAGTACCTTGGTACATATACTCGGTGATTTGGATATTTGGTAAAGGCTGAGAAAGCGTAAATGATGATGCCCAATTAGCAATGTCAGTTATGGTGGAACTAGCTGTCCAGTTTGCTGGGTTGGAGATAGCAGCTAGTAGTTCTGCCTGAGTTCCAGAAGTAGAACCGCTATAGTAGCCATTTGTGCCATTAGTAGTTATTGCTACTGTTGTTATACCAGTTTCCAATGTGCCACCATTAGCAGCAGTGGGTTCAGCAGATGTGGCCGCGCTAGTGGCATTAGTCCAGTTGCCAGAATTCAGTGCATAAATTAAAGTTGGACTGTTTAATGTCCCTGTATAGATAATTAGCGAGTCACCACTAGCATTGAGGGCAAAATTGCTAGGACTATTGGAGTTAAATCCTGGTGAATTATTGTTATTTACGTTTCCATTTGTCCACGTGAGAACCGTACCCGCAGCTATATCTGTTGGTGCAGTGTAGGTAAGAATTCCCTCTCCAGTTCTGAAGCTACCACTAGACTGCCAGCCATTATCTGTAATGTTGAAAGTTGTACCAGCACCAATATCTACTAGCACCACTAACCTGATGCTATCAGGATTAGTAGTGTTATAACCAGCGATCGCAATATCCCCAGAGTTCAGAATTGTAGCTGTCATGATTGTACGCCAGTAAAAAATCAATGCAAAATGTTGGCCTATGCTTGAATAGGTCTTACTAGCTTTTTATATTTTTGTTGACTACAAAAAATTAATGCCCAGTAATTTTATTCGTGTAAATAGGCACTAAAAATTTACTGAATAAAGATTAAGAGAATACTAGGAAAAGGTAAAATAACTAATTATTTACAAATAATATTTTGCATAAGAAAGTTCTGGTAGTATTAAAATACCAGAAGCCTACACTAACCTGTTATCAGGCGGTGTAGGTTGTTTACTCCGAGAAAAATTTGCTTGAGATTGGGTCTTGTTTGAGGGATTGAACAAAATCGCTTAAGGTCATTACTTTGCCATTTAAGGTGAACTTAGGAGTGCCATTTTGAGAAACAATTCTCACTTCACCGCCTTGAATTTGAATCTTATTTTTAATACTGTCCCATAGAGTCTCGAAGCTTTCATCATCTTTGCAACCATTAGCTTCCAGGAAATTTTGACGCACTTCTATTTTGAGCGATCGCGCTTCTGCTGCTTGGTTGCGCTCCTCAAAATGCTTAATTACATCTTTATCAACACTTTCTCTCAAGATTTTGTTTTCAGCCTGAACTTCCGCTAACTGAGTTTTTATAGCTTGCAGTTGTGAAATTAAAACGGCTGATCTCTGGTATTCAAGTTTTAACGCTTCCTTGGCAGCAGTTAATAAGGCTCTATAATCTAGCGGCTTTTCTGGTTGAACTTTTTCGGATTCCATATTTATCTCGCGATCGTATTCATTCAGTATTACCCAGAACCAACATCAGTAACCAAACAGTATTGAAAACTGACTCCCGCCACAAACTGGATTAATCCCATCAGTATAGACAACTGCTTTGTAGAGATGTGATTAATCGCGTCTCTAATTACATGATGCTGCATTGGGAAAATTTTATAAATTCGATTGTAATTTGTATCCGTTTTGTATCAAAATTATCTGTAATTCTGTAATTATTCTGCTTTATGTATTTTTACATTCAAAACCTCCATAGCTTGCGTTGTTGATGAATTTCAACTAATCAGCCACACAATTAACAATGATTATTATTCTTTGATGTGGGGAAGACACTAAAACATTGATGTTGTTGCACTTGATGGCATCTCAAGATTAGTGAGAAAAATTTAAATTTTGTCCAAATTTAATTATTAAAATTTCTAATGTTAAAGGCTAAATTATTTTAAATAATATATATGTTTATGAAAAAAATTGACTAATGCTACCTAGTTGTGCTAACAATAAATATTTGTGACTACCTAATAAAACCTTCAAATTATGTAGCCTGTTGCATATAGTCACAGCCTAGAAATGCTGATAAAGTACAACTCCTCAGTACAGCAGCCATATAAAAACAAATAACAAAATAACAGTTAGCCTATCAACATGGGTGATAGTTCTTGGATGTTTATTATCTTTATACAGGCATCCAAAAGAATAGCCTGTGCTAAAATCAGCGTACCGGCACGACGCAGGTGATGGGAAAAATGCCATGTTTGAACGCTTCACAGAAAAAGCCATTAAGGTAATCATGCTGGCCCAAGAAGAGGCCCGCCGTTTAGGTCACAACTTCGTTGGAACTGAGCAGATCCTCCTGGGTCTGATTGGGGAAGGCACAGGAGTTGCGGCCAAGGTGCTGAAATCGATGGGTGTCAATCTCAAAGATGCCCGCATTGAGGTAGAAAAAATCATAGGCCGGGGTTCAGGCTTTGTGGCCGTGGAAATTCCGTTTACGCCACGGGCAAAGCGGGTTCTGGAACTATCCCTGGAAGAAGCGCGCCAATTAGGGCATAACTACATTGGCACCGAGCATCTGCTGTTGGGCCTGATCCGGGAAGGGGAAGGTGTAGCAGCCAGGGTGCTAGAAAACCTGGGAGTGGATCTATCAAAGGTCAGAACTCAAGTCATTCGGATGTTGGGAGAAACCGCCGAGGTTTCAGCGACCGGCCAGTCTGGGCGCACTAAGACACCAACTTTGGATGAATTTGGCTCGAACCTGACCCAAATGGCCACGGATAACAAACTCGATCCTGTGGTGGGACGCGCCAAGGAAATCGAGCGTGTAATTCAGATTTTGGGTCGCCGGACAAAAAATAATCCAGTTTTGATTGGTGAACCTGGGGTGGGTAAAACCGCGATCGCCGAAGGTTTGGCATCACGCATCGCTAACAAAGATATCCCCGATATCTTAGAAGATAAGCGTGTTGTCACCTTAGATATCGGTTTGCTTGTCGCAGGCACTAAATACCGGGGGGAATTTGAAGAACGCCTGAAGAAAATCATGGATGAGATTCGCCAGGCGGGTAATGTAATTCTCGTAATAGACGAAGTACACACCCTCATTGGTGCAGGTGCAGCCGAAGGGGCGATTGATGCGGCGAATATCCTCAAGCCAGCTTTGGCCAGAGGAGAATTGCAATGTATCGGTGCGACAACCCTCGATGAGTACCGCAAGCACATTGAACGGGATGCTGCGTTAGAACGCCGCTTCCAACCAGTCATGGTAGGTGAGCCTTCCGTCGATGAAACAATAGAAATTTTATATGGTTTGCGCGATCGCTACGAGCAACACCACAAGCTGAAAATCTCCGATGAAGCTTTAGTCGCGGCGGCGAAATTATCAGATCGTTATATTAGCGATCGCTATCTGCCAGACAAAGCCATCGACTTGGTTGATGAAGCAGGTTCGCGCGTGCGGTTAATCAACTCCCAACTGCCCCCCGCAGCCAAAGAGTTAGATAAAGAACTGCGCCAAATCTTAAAAGAAAAAGATGATGCAGTCCGTTCCCAAGACTTTGATAGAGCTGGGGAACTGCGCGATCGCGAAATGGAAATCAAAGGCGAAATTCGCGCGATCGCCCAAAACAAAACCAACAGTGCTGGTGGTGACGGACTAGAACCCGTTGTCACCGAAGAAGACATCGCCCACATCGTTGCTTCCTGGACTGGCGTACCGGTGAACAAACTCACCGAATCCGAATCCGAGAAGTTGCTGCACATGGAAGACACCTTGCATCAGCGACTCATCGGTCAAGAAGAAGCGGTGAAAGCAGTTTCACGGGCTATCCGTCGCGCTCGTGTTGGTTTGAAAAATCCCAACCGACCGATTGCGAGCTTTGTCTTCTCCGGGCCGACTGGTGTTGGTAAAACCGAATTGGCGAAATCCTTGGCTTCATACTTCTTCGGTTCAGAAGAAGCGATGATCCGCCTGGATATGTCCGAATATATGGAACGCCACACAGTCAGCAAGTTGATTGGTTCACCTCCTGGTTATGTTGGTTATAACGAAGGTGGGCAATTAACCGAAGCTGTACGCCGTCGTCCTTATACGGTGGTGCTGTTCGACGAAATCGAAAAAGCCCACCCCGATGTCTTTAATATGCTGCTGCAAATTTTAGAAGACGGTCGGTTAACAGATGCTAAAGGACGCACCGTTGACTTCAAGAACACCTTGCTGATTTTGACATCCAACATCGGTTCTAAGGTAATTGAAAAAGGTGGTGGTGGTATCGGCTTCGAGTTCTCCGAAGATCAAACCGAAACACAATACAACCGTATTCGCTCCTTGGTGAACGAAGAACTGAAGCAATACTTCCGTCCTGAATTCCTCAACCGTCTAGATGAGATTATCGTCTTCCGTCAATTGAGCAAGCTGGAAGTTACCGAAATTGCGGACATCATGCTCAAAGAAGTATTTGGTCGCTTGACAGAAAAAGGTATAACCTTAGAAGTTAGCGATCGCTTCAAAGACCGACTCATCGAAGAAGGTTACAGTCCCAGCTACGGTGCAAGGCCGTTACGGCGGGCAATTATGCGCCTGTTGGAAGATAGCTTGGCTGAAGAAATTCTCTCTGGTCGCATCAAGGATGGCGATGTCGCCCTAATTGATATTGATGAAAACGGCAATGTCCAAGTTACTTCTCAACAGCGTCGGGAATTGTTACCCCAAGGTGTTGAGTCTTAGTTAAAGTTTGAGATTTGATTCTCAAATAAAAATTAGCAGACGGTAGAGAAATTTATTCTCTACCGTTTTTCTTTGTTGCGAGTATCCCAATACGGTTCGGTTAACGTTATGGGTGGGTAGAGACGTTGCAGTGCATCTCACTAAAAATAATTTCATTGGCCATATCTATGACATCATTAACTACATCTTCGGCAGTGAATTCATCATTGATATACTGATTTAGTGACTTAAACTTTTCTATGGAGATGTTACCCATTAGTTGGTTATCCCAATCTTGCAACATTTCATCAAAAACTCTTTTTGCATCGCCACTAGTACACACAATCGGAATTACGGGAATTTTTTCTTGTTTGGCGTATAGATAAGTTTCATAAGTACCGCCCAGTCCTCCTAGAAGGATGACTAAATCTGACTGTTGCAAACACTTGAGCCACTCATTAATTCCTGTTTCTGTATATTGTACAGTGCCACCTCTAAACATGGGCTGAGTTCCATGTAAAACTATTTGTGTTAGCTTCTGGGAAAGAGGAATATTTTTTTGTGCTAGTTTATTAGCAAAGCTTTCAGATACTATATAGTCTACGCCTTGCCAACCACCTGTAATCAAATTGTAATCATACGCTGCTATTTTTTCACCGAGTTTTTTGGCTGTCAGATGCACTTCTAGAGGTAGTTGATAGTTACCTGTACCTGCTACTAAAATGCTCTTTTTATTTCTCATCTTTGCAGCATCATTTTTAATAGCTGAGGTAAGCTGCTCAATAAATAAATCGAAATTTTTCGCTGGATCAATGCTGAGTTTATCAGCAAAAAAAAGGATAAAATCATCAATTTTGTGAGATATTTCTCTAATTTTATCAGCTACACTATTCATGGCTGAATCGGCATTGAGTTGCAAATCAGCATTGATGATCTCATCTATTTTTTGTGCTTGTTGCTTCCAGTAATTTATATATTTAAATTGTCCATCTTTACTGTAAATATCGGCATCTTCTAATATTATCGGAAATATTTTTTGTTCATAATTTTTAGATTTCATAATCTCCATAGCTTCAAACATACAGTATTCTGATTGCAAATATTTGTCACTGATAACTACAATTACATAGTTACCACACCCAATTTCTCGCATGAAATTCTGTATACTTTTGCCTAAAGATAAATGATTGCGATCGCGGATTAACTTATAGTTTTGAGCTAGCAGTGTTGCGCAAATTTTATCCACCAACTCTTCTCGCCGCTTACCAGATTCGCTTCTGTCGTCTTTCCAGGCATAAGATAGATATATTTCATTCATATAATTTACAAGATATATACGTCAAACAAAAATAAAAATGGTGGCTACTTACCACCATGTTGTTAATAATGAATTTATTGCAAAAAATCCTTGGTGAGCTTATGATTAATAAGTATGTCCATATCATATTCAATATTGTCTAACATGATGGAAAAATTTGTTCTATCATATTCTCCCTCAGCAAAAGTTTCTAAAAATAAATCATTTTCTTCTCCATAAACATAGGCTTTCATAAATAAAAATTCTGAATTTAATTCATTGATATATTCTAAAATCTGTATCCTTTTAATATTTGCTTCACAGGAATAAATTGTTCTGATTAATACTCCTCTAGCATCAATATATCTAAGCATTAAATTATGTTTTCTAGGGTGACGACAAAAAAGTAAGTCGTCATCTTCTTCAACATGATATCCATTAAATTCCAAATGGTTACGGTATCTAGCTAAAGCATGAGCCACAGATTCACTAATATTAAGTTCTGACATAACTTATAGGCCTCAGAGATTTGTCTAGCTGATGAGCTAAATTTATTATTCCCTGAGAAGCGAATATTTCATCATCATTGACACTCTCACTGTCAGCCACTAGTAGGTCATCAAATTTGAATTGAGGGATAAGCAAGTTTGTAGTAAGGACTTTAGTCCTTAGAAAAATCAGGACTAAAGTCCTCTCTACGAGACGCTACGCGAATACTACAAACCGTCAAAACCGTCTCCCAGTAAGTTTGTGACTGTACGGGGAGGTAAAGTTGATTAGTCAGTTGTGTCGTGGAAGCAAGTAGGGAATTGGGGACTAGGGATTGGGATTTAATCCAAAATCCAAAATCCAAAATCTAAAATTCTTTCCCCTACATTCTCCCAATGTCCTGAAAATTCGGGTTAATATTTCCTCTCTTGTGGCTCAAACATGGTGATTGCAACTGGGCGATATTGAATATCAATCCCGGCTGGTGAATAGTAAGCCATTGTGTGTTTGAGAAAATTAGTATCGTCTCGCTGGGGGTAATCTTCCCGGAAGTGTGCGCCGCGACTTTCTTGACGATTGATAGCTGAGGCTAAGATAGTCTGTCCCACTATCATTAAGCTTCGCAGTTCTAAAGCTTCTACAAGTTCTGTATTCCAACAACTACCTTTATCATCTAAATAAATTTGATTATATTTCTGTTGTATTTCTGTAATTTTCTGCCATCCTTGACACATTAATTCTTCAGTGCGAAAAACGCCGCAAAACTCAGTCATCGCATCTTGAAAGTCTTGGCGAATTTGGTTAATACGGTATTGTCCCGGCTGTGCGATTAAAGATTGGATTTCTTGCTGGGCTTGTGTGATGTAACTTTGCTCATCTATAGTGGGTAGCTTGCGTTTCTGCACATATTGCGCGATCGCAGCACCAGTTCGTTTACCATAGACTACACACTCCAATAGGGAATTACTACCCAAGCGATTTGCACCGTGGACAGAAACACAAGCCGTCTCGCCAGCTGAGAAGAAACCTTCAACGAAACCATCGCCACTACTGCGGACTCTACCATCAGTATTAACAGGAATCCCCCCCATACAATAGTGAATAGTAGGACGAACTGGCATTGGTTGCGTGACTGCATCTACCCCAACTAGACGGTGTGCTTCTTCCCAACAGAAGGGAACACGACTCATGATTTTTTCCTTACCCATGTGTCGCAAATCTAGATAGACAAAAGCACCGCCAGCACTACCATCAGGATTTATCCCCCGCCCGGCGCGAATTTCGTAGGCGATCGCCCGTGAGGTGATATCACGGGGGGCTAGTTCCATTCGACTAGGTGCATAGTTCGCCATAAAGCGATCGCCTGCGGAGTTAATCAGATATGCCCCCTCTCCCCGTACCGCTTCTGAAATCAGCACTCCCACGGGATACAACCCAGTGGGATGGAACTGGACAAACTCCATATCTTCCAGGGGTAAACCTGCCAGTGCAGTCATCGCTAAACCATCACCAGTAGAAGCGTAATCATTGGAGGTAGTGTTATAAACGCGACCATAACCCCCCGTGGCAAACATCACAGCCTTGGCCCTTAGTACCTCAACACGACCGTCTAGCAGGCGGTACATCACTAACCCTTTCGCCTCATTGTCTTCCAAAATTAGGCGCATGACGTACCATTCTTCATATATCTGCACGCCATAACGCCGCAAATTATTCACCAATTCATGTAAAATTGCGTGACCAGTTTTATCGGCGGCGTAGCAGGTGCGGTTGTGAGAATGTCCGCCGAAAGCCCGTTGTGCAATGCGACCATCGTTTAGACGGGAGAACAAGACCCCCATGTGTTCCAAGTCAATGACTACATCCGGTGCTTCTTGGGTGAGAATGGCTACAGCATCTTGGTCTGCTAGATAATCAGAACCCTTGACAGTATCAAAAGCGTGGGCTTCCCAAGTATCAGTAGAATCCACATTTTTTAATGCTGCTGCCATCCCCCCTTGGGCAGCAACCGAGTGAGAACGAATAGGATGGGTCTTTGCCACTACTGCAATATTTAAACTGGGGTCAGTGCGGGCAATTTCCACAGCAGCACGGCATCCCGCCAATCCACCCCCAACAATAATCACATCATGTTCCAACATACTTAGCCCCTGGCTGCAAAACACTGTTGTTCCATTGTAGAGAGGTGAAATCAATTCAAAATTCAAAATTCAAAATTCAAAAATTAAAAGGCAATAGGGGAAATCCCCGTAAATAAATTTAGAGGCTTTCGTCCCAATATTCGGGCAGGTTTTTACACTGTCCCCTATCCCCCATTCCCCATTCCCCGTTCTTCAGCTACTAGCTTGTACAGGTTGTTGCTGAGAAACATTACCAGGGATAGGTTCAGTTTTTACACCTGGCTCTACGGAAATTAATTCAATATGATTTAACAATGTAGTTACAAACGCAAACAATAAGAAAGGTAGGGACAACAGTACGACCAGACCCACTGTAGTTAAAGCATATACAGGCCGTCTTGCACCCATCAGTGCCAAAGCTGATGCCAAGCTAAGAGTAATGGTGATTAACCAAACGATTATTTGACCGTATATATCACCAAAAGTCAAGGTGCAAACAAACCGATAGTTTTGAATATTATTTTTGTTCATCATAATTCGCCTCAAGTCTAGCCTATAGGTTCTACGTTAGAGCCATGTTTGGCTGGCAGACAATTTCTCAATATTTTTCCAAGGTTTGTAATATCACTTTACAATACAGTGTTTTTGTTACCCAATGTAATTTGTGTATTACTGCTATTTTCTCATGAGCTATGTAGCTTAAATTACTATTCACTCTTAATATAATAACGTCAGCAGCTAATTATCAAGTAAAACTTGTCATAGGCAATAATATCCTGACTAATGACCCATGAGCAATTCTGATTTTTCACGGAATCTGGAAAACCCCTCTCTAAACCTCTTTTATTGTAGGAGAGAGGCTTTAACTTTTCCCCCTTCCCTACTAGGGAACTACGGTGTACACACAAGTAGACCCAGAGCGAGTTTCCAACCAAAAAAGGTGGACTCAAACTGCTCAAGTCCGCGAACCAAAGTAGTAATACCTGGAGGTTTTTGGGATCTGTAACCAGACCAACCACCAAGTCGGGCAATAATCCAAGTAGCCCAAGCAAGGGTTTGAGGAGGATAGGGATTTTGTTGCAGTCGAGTTTTGCCGTCCAAAGTAGGAGCAAGAGTAGATAAGCATTGCTGTTGTTCATGCGAAAAAGCAATACTAGCAGGTAAATCAGGGTTATCCCGTCCACCAATCAGTTGTAAAATTCGCACAGCGACGGACAAAGCTAATACAGTCAGTCGTTGAATGGCAGCAATGGACTCAAGCTGAGTGGCTTCGAGATTTAATCCCGCAGTTTTGAGGGTGGCAAAAAGTTGTTCAATTCGCCATCGCCATGTGTACTATCGAATCACCCGTAGTGCTTGTTCTAAACAAATGACTTGGTGGGTGGTGAGCAATCGCCAATGAATCGGTGCTTGACCTGGTGGTGGGTTGACTTCCACGGCTTCCACTGCATAAAGTCTCACACTAGGAGGATAATCTTGTCCATTCAATTTATCTGGACGTTGGATTTTCACCATTGCACGGCGAACAATTAATAATGCCTAAGAATGCGGTTCTACCAATGCGTGCATCTGCTGGGACATCTACTATGTAAGTCCCCTCGCTCGGCTGTTGGTTTAAGTATGTATAAAGTGATAAGTTCTTTCCCTCTAGGCGACGGTCAATACGCGCTCTGACCAGCACATGATTGTCGTGATTTGGGACTGTAGCGAATTCCTCATACATATCGCTTTCGCGGTCGGCGATGTGAGTCACGATTTTGGCATTACCAATAGTTAAACATTTTTGCGTTTCTTCGGCAGAGCGTAGCCACTTATATGATTCTTTCTTTTCTATTGGTAATAGCTGATAGTTGCGCTGATGCTTATCTTGATGGTTTATATCTCTTGTCCACAGTTTTACTGTGCTTATCCCCTGGGGAAATCCATTCTCTGCATCTAATACTAGTGTCGGATGAATATAAAATCCTACATCTGTGTTGTTTCCTACTACACCTACACCCTTTGTTTTCAACCTGCCTACATGAGACTGCAAGTTAATTTCGCTCGTATCACTGATGGCTAATATGTGCTTTCCTTCTACCTGAGATACGCAGTAGTCTGATAGGCTTCGCACTAATTCCCCTACTGTCACATTCTCATTCTCCAAAAACCGATAATATCCCACTTGTTCGGCTCTATTTTTACTTAGAAGCCGAATGCTCACTGATTGATGTTTTCCCATTGCTTCGTACAATGCCGCCCCCTTTTTGAGAGTCGCGGGTCTCCGAATGCTTTTCCCTTAACTACTTGAGCGTGTATTCTGATTGGATTTTCCACCGCTTTTTAATTCCCTCAACTCCTTCTGTTATTACTTTACTTGGACTTGTGTGTACACCGTAGCTACTAGGGAAGGGGGTTAGGGGGTTAGGTTTCGCGTTAGCTTTTCCACATAATGTGAAAAGTCAGATGAGCAATTTCCGCTACCATGCAATCAGGCGCAATAAGATATGAATGAATCAGATAAACAAAGAGTTATTAACTTTCTGAATAAATGGCAAGGTTCTAGTGGAAATGAAATAGCTAATAAAGATTCATTTTGCTTGGATTTATGTACAGCTTTAGGTGTAGATTCACCACCCCCACAATGTAGTATTACAGGTGATCCATACTGTCTTGAGAAGAATGTTAAAATGCCTCAGTCTACAGGGCAAACGCATCTAAATTACTCTTGATCACAA
>NZ_JAYGGZ010000078.1:0-20065 GCF_034931465.1 Anabaena sp. UHCC 0399
GGGATTCGCCTTTTCAGCTTGACTCGGAACAGTTTCCTTATTCATAACATTGCCTCAAACATACACGCACCAGCTTAAACATTAGTGCTACTAGGGCGACACTGTCTAAGGTCTTATAAGCTGCACATCAATAAGCACAAATTTGCTACTATCAAAATTTACTAATTTTAGTCTTTTTACGCCCACTCTTTTTACTAGTTTAATTGTTTTTTTATTGCCCCAAAAGTTACCTTAATATCTTCTCAACCCAAGTTATGACAGACTCTTTGGTAAATTCGAAATTAAGAATTTACAAACAAAAAACTCTTTCAATTTTTAATTGAAATTAAATGAAGCTAATTAACTACATCTCAACAGTATTTCTGGCACGAAAGATGGGTTAGCACCCTCGGCAGACCAAGACAAGATTGTGTTAGAATTGTATCAAAATATGGCAATTATTCAAGAGAAATTTGGCATAATTTTGCGCTTTGTCAAGTACGAAGGCTAAAATCTAAGTTTTTTGGAGTTTTTTAGTTTATGACAACCTCACAGGAGAGGATTATCCCGACGGATCTGCGGAATGAAATGTCCCGGTCTTATCTGGAATACGCCATGAGTGTGATCGTGGGCAGGGCGTTACCAGATGCCAGGGATGGTCTCAAACCTGTGCATCGCCGCATCCTCTTTGCTATGCACGAGTTAGGGCTAACCCACGATCGCCCGTTTAGAAAGTGCGCCCGTGTAGTCGGGGAAGTGTTGGGTAAATATCACCCCCACGGCGATACGGCAGTATATGATGCGTTGGTGCGGATGGCGCAGGATTTTTCCATGCGATCGCCCTTAATTAATGGGCATGGTAACTTTGGTTCAGTAGATAACGATCCGCCGGCGGCGATGCGTTATACTGAATGCCGCTTGCAAGCTTTAACAAGTGCTTCCCTGCTGCAAGATATTGAATCAGAAACCGTTGATTTTATTGATACATTTGACGGTTCTCAACAAGAACCCACCGTTTTACCCTCACGGATTCCCCAATTACTTCTGAATGGTTCTTCGGGGATTGCGGTGGGTATGGCTACCAACATTCCCCCCCACAATTTAGGCGAACTAATTGATGGGTTGGTAGAAGTGATTCGCAACCCCGAAATCACTGATTTGGAGTTAATGCAGTATGTCCCAGGGCCAGACTTCCCCACGGGGGCGCAAATTCTGGGGACAGCCGCGATTAAAGAGGCTTACACCACAGGCCGTGGTTCAATTACCATGCGTGGTGTCGCCAACATTGAAACCATTGAACAGCGAGGCCGTCCCGACAGGGAAGCCATCATCATCACCGAATTACCCTATCAAACCAACAAAGCGGCGTTAATTGAAAAAATTGCCGAGTTGGTGAATGACAAGCGCATCGACGGAATTGCAGATATTCGGGATGAAAGCGATCGCGACGGGATGCGCATCGTCATCGAACTCAAGCGTGATGCTTATCCTCGCGTGGTGTTAAATAACCTCTATAAACAAACACCACTGCAAGCCAACTTTGGCGCGAATATGTTGGCCTTGGTGAATGGCGAACCCCAAATCCTCAGCCTGAAGCAGTTCTTTAATGTCTTCCTAGATTTCCGCATCGAAGCGATTACAAGACGCACACGTTACGAATTGCGAAAAGCGGAAGAACGTGATCACCTTTTACAAGGTTTATTAATTGCTCTATCCCAACTAGATGCAATTATTAACTTAATTCGTCACGCGCCCGATGCA
Organism: Anabaena sp. UHCC 0399; assembly: GCF_034931465.1. Lineage (NCBI taxonomy): Bacteria > Bacillati > Cyanobacteriota > Cyanophyceae > Nostocales > Nostocaceae > Anabaena > Anabaena sp. UHCC 0399. Next base: position 1,741 of record NZ_JAYGGZ010000078.1, read on the forward strand.
CCTACAGCTAAAGGTGAGTTAATCACCACCTATGGACTTTCGGAAGTGCAAGCCGACGCGATTTTACAAATGCAGCTACGGCGATTAACTGCCCTAGAAGCCGATAAAATCCGTCTAGAACATGAAGACTTACAGACACGGATTGCCGACTTACAGGATATTTTGGCACGGCGGGAACGGATTCTAGAAATCATTGAAACCGAAATCAGCCAAATCAAAACCAGCTTTGCTACACCCCGGCGCACCGTTATCACCCACGCCGAAGGGGAAATAGACGAACGCGATTTGATTGCTAATGAAAAAGCTCTAATTCTGGTGACAGAACAAGGCTACATCAAACGGATGCCAGTTAACACCTTTGAGGCGCAAAGCCGTGCTACCAGAGGTAAAGCCGGCGCGAAGGTGAAAGATGATGACAACATTGAGCATTTCTTAACTTGCTGTGATCATGACAGCATATTATTCTTTAGCGATCGCGGTGTCGTCTACTGTCTCAAAGCCTATCAAATCCCCGTGGGTTCTCGCACCAGTCGAGGTACACCCATTGTCCAGTTACTACCCATTCCCAGAGAAGAAAAAATTACTTCGATTGTCCCTGTGGATGAGTTTAGCAGTGAAGAATATCTGGTGATGCTGACCAAAGGCGGCAATATTAAGAAAACCGTATTAGCAGCTTTTAGCCATATTCGCGCCAATGGTTTGATTGCAATTTCCTTAGAAGAAGGCGATCAACTGCGCTGGGTACGTCGCGCCAGAGTCGAAGACAGCGTCATCATCGGTTCTCGTCACGGAATGGCAATTCATTTTAGATGTAACCATGAACAACTGCGTCCTTTAGGTAGAGCAACTCGTGGGGTAAAATCCATGAAACTCAAAAAAGGTGATGAACTCGTCGGGATGGATATTCTACCGGCGGCGATTCTAGAGACTTTAGATACTGAGGAAGTGGATACTGAAGAAATCGAAACCATCGAAGAAGTAGAAACTACCGAAGAAATCGAAATCGCAGAAGTTGCCGGTAACGTCAGCGTTGGCCCTTGGGTGTTAGTCATCACAATGGGAGGATACGGTAAGCGCGTTCCAGTCGCCCAATTCCGCCTACAAAATCGGGCTGGACAAGGCTTGATGGCGACTAAATTCAAAAACCGCAAAACCAAAGACAAGTTAGCAACTTTAGGTATTGTCAACAGTGACAATGAAATCATGATGGTAACAAGTCGCGGTATCATCATTCGGCAAGCGGTGAATGCAATTTCTATCCAATCCCGTTCTGCAACTGGGGTGAGAGTGCAACGCCTCGACGAAGATGATGTAATTAATGGAGTAGCGATCGTTCCTCCTGATACAGCCGATACAGCCGATACAGGCGACATAGCCGAGACAGAAGAGGTGGAATGAAGTCAAAAGTCAAAAGTCAAAAGGCAAAAGAAATTTTCCCTTTTGTACTCTACCTTTTACTTGCTCTTACCAGTGGGGTTGTAATGGGGTTAACCGTCGCCCCTGTGGGTGCATGGTTCTTGGCTTGGGTAGCCCTCGCCCCCCTCTGGGTAATGGTTGTAGAAAAAAGTCAAAATTTAGAGGGTAGAAGAAACAAGTTCTTTCTTTTACCTTTTTCCTTTTACCTTTTGCCTTTACTCTGGGGTATCGGTTATCACGGTGTCGCCTTATTCTGGATTACTGGCATTCATCCGATGGATTGGTTGGGTGTACCTTGGTGGCCGAGTTTAGCGATCGCCTTTTTTTGTTTATCATTCATTAGCCTCTGGGGGGGAATTTTTGTCACGATTTGGGCAGGTACAATGACCTACAGTCGGTCTACGACCATCGCCTGTCTGAATCTGCAAAAATCGCTACCACGTATCCTAATTGGCACAGCAATTTGGTGCGCTTTAGAAAGCCTGTGGAGTGCTGGCCCCTTGTGGTGGAGTTCTCTAGCCTACACCCAGAGTCCGCACAATCTCGTAATTTTACACCTAGGGCAACTATCGGGGCCAAATACCGTCACTGCTGCTATTGTCGCCATCAATGGTTTCATTGCTGAAGCATGGATTAATTACCAGCAACCCAGAACTTCTTCCCATCCCTCACGATTAATCAATAAATATTTAGCAGTCGCCACAGGTTTATTAATTACCCTGCACCTGATTGGTTTTTTATTATATACTCGCCCCATCGCCCAACCTCCAACCGCCGCCTTGCAGGTTGGGATTATTCAGGGAAATATTCCCAACAAAATTAAACTACTTCCCGAAGGAGTCCAACGCGCCCTTAGAGGTTACACCGAGGGATATTTAACCTTAGTTAATCAAGGCGTTGATGCTGTTTTGACTCCAGAAGGAGCAATGCCTTTTTTTGACAAAGATTTAGCAGTTACGCCCCTAGTCTCAGCCATAGAAGATAAAGGCGTAATTGCTTGGGTTGGGGCTTTTGGGAGAAAGGGACGCAGCTACACCAACAGTTTATTTACAGTCAACGGCCAAGGTGAACTTACCAGCCGCTACGATAAATCCAAGTTAGTACCTTTGGGTGAATACATTCCTTTTGAGGAAATTTTAGGTGCGATTATTCAGCGTTTATCACCACTAGATGAACACCAAGTGCATGGTTCACCCCATCAAACTTTTGATACTCCCTTTGGTCGGGCAATTGTCGGGATTTGTTACGAATCAGCATTTCCCGAAGTATTTCGCCGACAAGCAGCAGCAGGCGGGGAATTTATCCTCAGTGCTTCCAACGATGCCCATTACAGTGCTGCCATGCCATTCCAACACCATGCCCAGGATATCATGCGAGCAATTGAGACTGATAGATGGTCAGTCAGGGCAACCAACACCGGATATTCAGCCTTTGTTAATCCCCACGGTAAAACCCTGTGGATATCTGGATATAATACCTACGAAACCCAAGCTGCAACTATCTATCGACGACAGACCAAAACTTTATATGTGCGTTGGGGTGATTGGTTGACACCATTATTATTAGGGTTGGCATTAATAGCATTTGCCTACCTGTGGAAATCTAGACAATTAAACATATACCCAAAATAGTCATGTAGAGACGCAATACTTGTCGATTAAGCTAAAAACATTACATCAGGTAGGTTGGGTTGACATTAGGAAACCCAACATTTACAGACTTTTGTTGGGTTGCGCTGTCGCTTAACCCAACCTACAAAAACTCTTAACCGAACAGTATTGTGTAGAGACGCGACAAACCGCGTCTGACAAGACCAATCATAAAAAACTAAGTTAAGGGAATTAAAAGCGAAAATTCTGTCCCTTGTCCTAGTTCAGATATTACACTTAGTTGTCCCCCATGCTTTTCAACAATAGAATAGCTAATCGATAGTCCTAAGCCCGTCCCTTCACCAACAGGTTTTGTTGTAAAGAATGGGTCAAATAAACGCTGTTTCACCTCCTCAGACATCCCGACTCCATTATCTATAATTTGGATGATGACTGCATTAGAATTAAACATTTTAGTAGAAATTTGAATTGTGGGAATTTTTGTTTGTTTATCTTCATTACTAATTACTCCTGCTTTTTTTGGAAATAATAAATCTAAAGCATCAATAGCATTATTCAGAATATTCATAAATACCTGATTTATCTGACTGGCATAGCAATTAACTTCTGGTAAATTTGCATATTTTTTAATCACATTTATTTCGGGACGATGTGGTTTTTGTTCTAGACGATGATGCAAGATTAATAAAGTGCTTTCCATGCCTTCGTGAAGGTTGACAGATTTCATGTCGGATTCATCCAAACGCGCGAAATTGCGGAGAGAAAGGACAATCTGACGAATGCGATCTGCCCCTACTTTCATTGATTCCAGCATTTTTGTTAGGTCTAATTTGAGGAAGTTTAAATCTATTGTCTCTAGTTCTTCTTCAATCTCCAGAAACGGTTGAGGATAGTAGTGGTGATACAGGTTGACTATGTGTAACATCTGTTGCAAATACTCATTAGCATGAGTGAGATTGCCATAGATGAAATTAATAGGGTTATTAATTTCATGGGCAATACCTGCCATCATTTGTCCCAACGAAGACATTTTTTCAGTTTGAATCAGTTGGGTTTGCGTATGTTGAAGTTTGTCTAAAGTTTCCGACAGATGTTGATTTTTCTCATGCAACTCTTGAGTTCTCTGCTGTACCTTATGCTCTAAGCTATGGCTATACTCTTCAAGTTGGGATTTTGCCAAAGCGAGATTGTTATACAGTATGGCATTTTGCAGCGAGATGGCAGCTTGTGCTGTGAGCAGATGCAAAACCTCAAGACGTTGTTGAGTAAAAGCTCCAGTTGTTAAACTGTTTTCCAGATATAAAATACCAATAAGCTTGCCACGATTGTGAATAGGCGTACATAGCAAGCTTTTCGGTTGCTCTTCCATAATGTAGGGATCATTGGCGAAGGTGATTTCTATACGTGCATCATCTAGTACAAGAGTTTCGCAAGTACGTGAGACATAGTTCACCACTGCTTTGGGAACATCTTGACTGTCCGAAAGAGGAAGAGAGTGCAGGTTGATTACACCAAGGTTTTTACTCAATTGCTTCTCTGAGTGGAGACTCTGATTAGTTTCATTGGCAATACCCGTTTCTATGGTTGCTTTGCTGCTTTTCTGTGCTGCAACCACCCAATTATCTTCTTGAAGCAGCAAGAGTACGGATTTTTCAGCCCCGGCATTTTCGATTACAACCTGCATGAGAGCCGTCAGCAGCTTTTCTAATTCAATTTCTCCAGCCAGTGCATGAGAGGCTTTGATGACGGTGGCTAAATCTAAAGCTTCAGTGACACTGGAACTGCTATGTCCCAATCCAACCGTTGTAATTCGGTTGCAGCTTGAAGAACTAGGTTCTTGTTGCTGATAGATTCCCGCTAACAATTGAGGATATTGGTTTTCCAAATGCTTGACTTTAGCTACCGCTCCCCAGTTGAGGTAACAGTAATAGGCATTTGCTAGATATATTTGAGCGATACCTGCGGCGGGCAAAGCCAACGCCTCTTTGTTCCATTCTCGATAAAATCGAGCAGCCAGTTCATTAGCTAGGGCTTCTTCCTGGAGGTAGCCATTGAGTTTTGCTCCAGTAATTGCACGCTCATAGAGATCCACTGCCTGCCCCATTTGTTTCAAAACACGGCATTGTTCTGCTTTTACTAGTTCAAATTTGTGCAAATAATTCATGGGTGCATGGTGCGCCCATGTCTGCATTTTGCTCTGGTTTTCTGTGACTCGCTCTAACAACCTTTCTGGCTGAGAAACTGTAGCTTGGGAATACTCTGCCAAAGCTGTCAGTGAATCATAGAAATAAAATATCGGTACAGTAGCATAACCCGTGCCTGCAACTAGATATTCTCTAGCTTGAGCGGCTGTTTCTACTGCTTGAGGGAGGTTTTCAAATAGATAACAGAGAATCAATTTGTGCAACGAGAAATAGTGCAGCCCAGTAAACTCTTTGGCATTAATTAATTGAGTCACAAATTCTGCTTCGTTCAGTGCCTCGCCTTGGAGGTTACAAAGGTTTTCAGCCTTGCCAAGCAAATTCAAAACTGCTTGCCAGAAGATTCGACAGTAGTTGAGGGTTGTGCCTTGGTTACAATTTTCCAAAACATGAGTGTAAGCCCGCATTTCTTGCTCTAATGAGTTCAACTCTCGACCCATGAAATAAGAATACTGGCAGATTTCTTTTGTATTGAAGCCTACGTAGTATAAGTTTCCAGTTTCCAAGGCAATCTTGTAGCCCTCCAGCATCAACTGTAAGGATTTTTGTAGAGGAGATTTCAAATAGGTGATAAAAGCACCTACGACATAAAATACTGTGGGTTTGATATCGCTAATATTAAATTTATTCGTTAGTGCCAAAGCCAGATTGCCCACTTGATCGGCTGTTTCAATATCCTGAAGAATTCCGTTTAACAAAATGCCATAACAGGCATAACAAAAGGCAGAAAATGGGGCATTGCCGTACTGAATTGATGCTTTAATTTGGGACAGGATGAGTAAAGGAAACAGATTTGGTTCGGAAATATAAACGGCTGGAGCAACATTAGCCACAATTCGGCTAATTGCTAGCTTGTCTGTTGCTGTCATGAGAGGTAAGTCAACCAATTGGGCAATTTCATGTCCGGCAATCAAGGCAGCGATTTCCTCAAGGGCTTGCTGAATATCTTGGGGGGTGGGTATATCTGGAAAAACCAAGCCAAACTGACTCATTCCTTGCCGAGCGATCGCGATCGCTCGCAGCACATCATTTTGGGCTGTATATGCCTGGATTTTAGTTTCGTAAATGCTAACTTGATCCAGTGGAGTTTTAGCTTGCTCCATCACAGTTTGGGCTAATTCCTCCATCTGACCATACGCACCGCAAAGGTAAGCAGCATCTGCGGCTAATTCGTGCAATGCCAAAGCTAAATCATATTGGCTTTGCCAGCAGTCGGCTCTCAATAAACTAATCCCAGTGGTCAAATACTCGATTGCTACCCAGTAAGCTGTAGAAGACTTGGCTTTTTGCCCTGCCAGTAGGTTGAGTTGTGCCAAGCGATCGCGATCGCCCTGGGCTGTAATTAGTTCTACCCCGATATTGAGTTGGTTGACAATTTCAAAAATGACTTCTTCTAGCTTAGTTTCTAAGGTATTGCTTAACAGTTGTTGACCAACTTTGAGGTGCATTGCGGCTTTCTGATTTGCCGGAATTAATGAATAAGCAGCTTGTTGAACGCGATCGTGGAGAAATTTGTAACTAATAGTTATTGAGCCTTTACCATTTGTGATTTGCGGGTTGTTCTCACAGGATAAGAAACTAGTGTTGATAGCCGACTCATTCTGAAAAAATTTATACCCTTCCCCATTAGGTAAAATTAATTCTTCCTTCAGGGCTGGCCAAAGAGCCAATACAGTCTCTGTTACAGATTTTTCATACACTACAGACAGCGTTTCTAAATCAAATTCATTGCCGACACAGGCAGCCAATTTGAGAATATGCTGAGTCTGCGGTGGTAATTTATGGAGTTGCAGTGTGACAAACTCGACAACATCTTGTGTAAAAGAAAGTGTTCGGATTTGAGCCATATCACACTGCCAATTTCCTGTTCTAGCCGCAAACGTTATCAGCCCATCTTCATGCAGCGATTTGAGAAATTGATTAGTAAAAAATGGGTTGCCTTTAGTCTTTTGATACACTAGATTTGTAATAGCCAGTGCTTGTTCTGGCGAATATTTCAGTGTATCTGCAATCATCTCATTGAGTTCAGTCTGAGTGAGCAAAGAAAGGACAATGTTATTGACTATAATCCTCTCTTGACGCATCTCCTCAATGGTCAACATCAGGGGGTGCGCGGCACTTACTTCATTATCTCGATATGCTCCAATTACGAGCAAATAAGTGTTTCTAGCTTCACTCATCAACAGGTGCATCAGCTTTAAAGAGCCGGAATCTGCCCACTGTAAGTCATCCAGGAAAATGACGAGGGGATGTTCATGAGTTGTAAATACTTGAATGAATTTCTGAAATAGCAGATTGAAGCGGCTTTGAACAGCACTGCCAGATAATTCAGGGACAGCAGGCTGTTGACCAATAATGCGTTCGAGTTCTGGAATTACCTCAATAATTACCTGGCCACTCTCACCTAATGTGGCTAAAATGTTGCTCTTCCAGTGTTCAATTTGAGCATCACTTTCTGTCAGCAATTGTGTCATTAAGTCTCGAAATGCTTGCACCAATGCTAAAAAAGGGATATTACGATTAAATTGATCGAATTTGCCTTTAATAAAATATCCTCGCTGGCGGGTAATGGGTTTGTGAACTTCGTTGACAATTGCCGTTTTACCAATGCCAGAAGAACCTGCTATCAGCATTAATTCCGATGTTCCCTGACTCACGCGCTCAAAACTTGCTAGTAGCTTTGCAACTGCTACTTCGCGACCATAAAGTTTTTCAGGAATGACAAAGCGATCGCAAACATCTTTTTGCCCTAGTGGGAACTGTAGAATATTGCCGCTTTCTTTTAATTCATACAAACAAATTTCTAGATCATGCTTTAGTCCTAATGCACTCTGATAGCGGTTTTCAGCATTCTTCGCCATCAATTTATTGACGATTGCTGACAGTTGGGGAGGAATAGCAGGATTAAGATGATGAACAGCTGTTGGTTGTTTTGCTATGTGGCAATGCACTAATTCCATCAAATCATGAGATTGAAATGGTAATTGTCCCGTTAATAGTTCATAGAAAGTGACTCCAAGGGAATAGAAGTCAGTGCGGTAATCTATCCCTCGGTTCATGCGCCCTGTTTGTTCGGGGGAAAGATAGGCGAGAGTTCCTTCTAAAACAGTCGGGCTGGTTGAAAGTTGGGTTTCTCTGGTTAATAACGAAGCAATGCTAAAGTCGATGAGTCGCACTTGCTTGGTAGTGGGATGAATCAGAATATTCGCTGGCTTGATATCCTTGTGGATAATTTGATAATGGTAGAGATCAGCCAGGATATCGGCAAGCGCGATCGCCATTTGTAAAAACTCAATCAAGAAATCAGGATGTACAGATAAGGAATTTTCCTGATTATCCGTTTGATTGAATACTTTTCTTCTTAAAGCAGTGTACTCCTTCAAAGAAATTCCACCAAAGTCCTCCAAAATCAGGGCAAGTCGATTTTGAAAATTTTCTAGACTATATATCCGAACCACACCAGGGACATTTAAAATATTTGTAATTGCGTACTGATTTTTGAATTGAGCCAATTCAATGGGGCTGGGATAGGCACTTTTAAGGAGTTTAATCACAATTGGGGTTTGATCCGATTCTCGCCAACCTCGGTAAACCAGAGTGCGGGTACTAGTATAAATAAGTTCACCAATGCGATAGCCAGGAATATCAATTCGATTCTCTACCATAAAAGTTATTACTGCATAAATAATCTGAGTGTATTTTTCCCCAATCCACCCACTTGATCACAATTTATTCATCAATATTTCTGGTACTGCGAGTTTTGGTGACAGCAGCTAGCGTTCGTATACACTAGCTGCGCTAACTCTTAGTTCACTCAACACTCAGCACTGAGTTTGATAAATTTTTGTAGTTTTGCCGTCGCAGCTTGTAAGTACCGGGTTTTATTTATTGCGTTTTTATACAAATACTTATAGTCGTATTATCTCGTAGTTTTTTCCAGAAATCAAAGATGATTTATATAGGAATCCTATATATAGCAGTTAAAGCCAAAAATCATAGAAGATTTACGTAGTTCAATTTTTAGAAAAATACTTTAATAGAAACAAAAAATACTGAGAAAATTACCATATTAAATATAAAAGAACCGTAGATTAACCAATTTACAAGCCAGAGACAGAATTAATAAGATAGTTGAAGCTAATTTATATGACTAGCTAAATTGATGAGTGACTCATAAGCTAGATAATCATCAAAAAGGAGAAGTATTTATCAACTCATGAAATATTAAATCAATGAACAGTTCTCACAGTTTAAATTGGGGTATTTGACCCCACTGAAACACTCCGATTGTATTCTTAAAGGACTCTGAATCCCAACGGACAGCTATTCTTTAATTATGCTGATAACTTTTGATAATGCTATCTATTCAATCCACATTTTGAATTGAATAAATGTTGAACAAGATGGGCGAACAATAAGAGAAAATATTTACCGCAGTTTACTTCTCTTCTAAGGGAGAGCTTGTATCCACGGGAAATCACATTGCATTTGCTAGACCCTTTTATCTGAGAGTGGTATACCAACTGGACAAACAAGTTGGTTATTTATCCATTGTCTATCTTTAGGAGCATTAAAATGAAATCAATTCTTGAGTTGATCGAAAAAAAGAATCAGGAATATGCCCAGTTGCCGTTCTTTCAGTATATGGAAGACGAGACAATTGACCCCCGGCAGAGGTTGGCATTTGCACCTGTAATTGCTCCACTGGCAATGGAGTTCAGTGAGTTGTGCAAAAGAGTTCTCAGAGATGAGCCAACGACCAATTACATTCAAGATATGGTCAACGTGCATACCCACGAAGAGCATTTCCATTGGCAATGGTTATTGGAAGACATGGAAAAGATGGGCATTGACTATCCTATGCGGTTTAGCGATGCGGTGCGATTCATTTGGAGTGAGCATACTAAGGTTTCCCGTTCCATGTTTCCTCTGTTCGAGCGGTATACTCATGGAGCGCATCCGATTATCAAATTAGTTGCCATAGAAGTCTCTGAAGTAACAGCAAATGTCTTTTTCCGTTCAACTATGTCTGCGGCACTGCAACTGCAAGAAACAATGGGAGCAGAGTTTCGTTATTTTGGAATGCGGCACAACCATATAGAAAATACTCACACTCTCCATACTCCTGCTTCTCTGCAAGTAATGGCAGAGATTGAAGTGCCAGAGGAGATTTATCAGCAAATACTAGAATTTATTGATGTAGCGTTTGAGTATTTTACCGACTTGATCAATGAGTTTCATGCTTATATTACAACTCATTCCTGTCAAGAACCCTTTGCTAGAGTTTATCAGTCAGAGCGATCGCTAAATCCTGTCTAAGCTATCTCTGCATTTTTTCATAGATCATGCGATGGAGGAGGGGGATTTTGCTCTCTCCTCTATTTACTGTTCACTGATTTAACCGTAATTACTACTGCATAAACAGCATTACGTTCTTCCTGAATTGGTTGAATTGCCCCATTACAGTCAGTGGCGCGACTCATCAAGTTATATTGTCCTGGCGTTGATGGAGTCCATTGAAACGTGAATCTTTGCCAGGCATATTGCAACCGCGCTTCAACTTCGGCAGCTTGCCAAGTAATGCCGTCATCCGTACTAATATCAACTGACTGGATGCCATTGAATGCCCAAGCCCAGCCCCAAAGTGTTTGAGGTTGAAGATTTAATACCTCATTTTGGTGGGGATGAACAATTACAGACTCCGGCGCAACTTCCCAAACGGGTTTTAAAGTTGCAGTATCCTCTCCCACTCGATCATTATAGAAGGTCGTTGTAAAAATTCCTGGCGATCGCCTATCTGTGACATAAATATGCGAGAGCCATTTCACCGAGTTAGTGCCATAGTAACCTGGAACAACAAGCCGTAACGGGAAACCCCGCTCTGCCGATAAAGGTTTTCCGTTTAGCTTATACGCCAGTAGCACATCATTATCTAATGCTTTTTCGATAGGAATATCCTTCATATAGGAATCACTAGCAACTCCCTCATAAACACCGTGATCAAGCCCTACGAACCAGACATAATGTGCTTGAGGTTTAACTTGCAATCGATGAAGAATTTTGCCTAGAGAAACTCCTCCCCATGTAACATTACTGATAAGTCTTGTCGGGATTTTTGGTTGGAGTGGATTGCCGGAACATTGGTGAAAAACGGTTAATTCACGATACTCTAGATTCAGCAAATTCTCATACGAAAATTCAATACTTTGCTCTATTAATCCCGAAATTTTTAACCTCCATTGAGCAATATCAATATTGGGAATTCCTAAATGACTGAGGACAAATAGATGGTTTTCAGGAGTAATAAAAGACTCAAGATTATGAACACATAATGGAAACTTTGCAATCATTCCCACATGACTCATGCTCTTTTTCTGGAAAGAATCATCTAACTCATTCATTTGATCAATAAGTAAGGTTAATAGTATTATATTCGAGTTTGTCAAGTTACAAAAGCTTAATTAAATGTAAGACCTCTCTCCAAACCTCTCCCCTTACAACATGACAAAGAAACAGATTTTTCAAACATCCTCTTAGACCTCCTGAAAGATCCCTATTAAATTTTAGGACTTACGCACAAATTACGGAATGAGGTTCGCGTAGCGCATACCACAGAGACGCAGAGAACACGGATAAATAAGGGTTTGAGAGAGTTTTTGTGTAAGTCCTGAATTTACCTAGTAAGTTTAATAGGGATCTCAATCCAAAACTCTGTACCCATGCCAACTTCTGAGACACAATCTATAGTCCCACCGTGTTTTTCAACAACAATCTGGTAGCTGATAGCTAGTCCTAATCCTGTACCCTTACCTACTGATTTAGTAGTAAAAAATGGGTCAAAAATCCGGTTTTTCAATTCTTGATTCATACCTAGCCCATTATCTGCGATGCGAATCAACAAACGGGAATTATCTAGAGATATTTGAGTCGAAATACAAATTTCTGGTTTAATCGATTTATTTTCTAACTCCTGTTCTTCTAGAGCATCAATGGCATTAGATATAATATTCATAAAGACTTGATTCATCTTTCCGGCGTAGCATTCTACTAATGGTAAATCGCCATAGTCTTTGATGACTTTAATCCCAGAAAAATCAGGATTCGCTTTGAGACGATGCTGCAAAATCAATAAAGTATTATTTATACCTTCATGGATATTAACTAACTTATTTTCAGATTCATCTAGCCGGGAAAAATTGCGTAATGATAAAACTATAGACCGGATACGCTCTGCACCTACCTGCATAGAAGAGATAATTTTAGGCAAGTCTTCTATAACAAAATCTAAATCTATGCCTTCTAGTGCTTGAGAAATTTCATTATGGGGTTGAGGATAGTAACTTTGATAGAGTGCTAAAAGTTCTAATAATTGTTGAGTATATTCATTAGCATGGCAGAGGTTGCCGTGAATAAAGTTGACAGGGTTGTTAATTTCATGGGCTATACCTGCTACTAATTGTCCCAAACTAGACATTTTTTCATTTTGAATCAGTTTTGTTTGAGTTTCTTGTAATTGTATCAAAGTCTTTTCTAACTGTGCCGCTTGAGCTTTCGCTGCATTTCCGGCTAGACACCTTTGTTCGTAAAGTTCTGCTTGATAAATAGCGATCGCAGCTTGATCTGCTAACTGTTGTAATAAATCTATTTCTGCCTCTTGCCAATCTCTAGGTGCATCACATTGATGAGCAATGAGTAATCCCCAAAGTTTTTGCCCCATATTAATGGGAACAATTAGGTTAGCTTGTACTTGCAAACTCTGCAAAAAATCTTGATGACAAGCACTCAAAGAAGCAGTGGCAATATTATTAATTGCTCTCACACTGTTCTGAGAATAAAGATCAGTATATTCGTCAGGTAAGCACCCCAATGGCATTTTTAATCCTAAAACTGAATCCCAGTTACCATTTAGTTCTTCAACAATTACCTCACCATTAAATTCACCTAACATTTGATAAATCAATAGTCGGTCAGAATTGAGTAGGGAACGAACTTGCTCAACAATAGTTTGTAGGGTAGTTTGTAAATCTAAGGTACTGCGGATTTGCTCGGTAACTTGTTTAATTACCTTGGTAATTAAGAATGATTTCTCCAATTCGGCAGTTTGCTCTTTAACCCGACATTCTAAGTCAATGTTAAGTGTTTGTAGCTGTTGATTTGTATTTTGCTGTTGAATAGCAACCGCAAAATCAGCAGCCAAGCTTTGTCCTAGAGAAATTTCTGCTGCACTCCATTGAGGTGCTTGACCTTTTTTTTGCTCACACCACATCTCAAAAGAAATCTGCGGTAGTCGTTGGCGTTGATTATGTTCGCATCGTCCAGCCCATAAAATTTGTGTGTCCCATTCTGGGCGAAAAATACTCATGACTCCGATCAAACGTTGACGATAGTGTAGAGGCATCACCAACATTCCCCGAATCGGAGTAGACTGAAACGCAAAAGCTAAAATCTGTAAATGTGTTTCTTTGTAAAGGTCAGAAATAGCCCAAACATCACCCGGTTGGGATTTATTTATCCAATATTGCCACACGGGATGCTGTTCAATCAGACTTTTGGCTGATTCAGAAATGAGACTAGGCTGTTCACCCCAGATATATAGTTTCTCAGTTTTACCAATATAAAGTCTGCCACCTGTGCCACCTAAAATATTGATAGTTGCTTCTAGGGCTGACTGCAATTCTATGTGTGGTTGCTGATGTAAAAGTGTATTGACGTGGTTAATAATGGCTTCTCGTCGTTTTTGGGTGCGAGTTTCCGCCAAGAGGTTGCTTTGAGCGATCGCGATCGCGACTTGATCAGTAATTTGCTGAACTAATTTCAGTTCCCGCTTTAAAATAGTGCGTCGTTGACTGTGGTGTGATACCAACAATCCCCATAATTCTGGCTGTGCAGTTGGTTTTTGCAGGTCAGATAATAAAATTGGTACGACTAAAGAAGACTGCACACCCATCGCCTGTAAGTATTGTATATGGCATGAATCTACTCGGCGATAGTAGATATTTTGATTTAACTGAGTTTGTGTTTGGTCTTGTGATTTTAAGGACGATAGCCCAATTGTGCCACTAACCACATCGACAATTGAGCGTTGTTTTGCCAAGAGAAACATCTGTCTCGCCTCTAGGGGGATATCACCTGCGGGAAAATGTAACCCCAATAAAGATGGTAAACGTTGTTCATGAAGAGATTCAGCAATGACTTTGCCGTTACCATCAGGATCAAACTGATATAACATTACCCGATCTGTAGCTAAAAACTCCCGAATTTCGACAACTGTAGCGGTTAGTATTTCTTGTAGTTCTAGCGATCGCCTAATCCGGTTGGTGATCCGATATAATAAATTCTCTTGCTCGAAATTAAGTGAAAAATTACTTAACCCATCAGTAAATTGCATTACTCAGTGTACCTAACAAGATAAAATTTTTGGCCTCATCTTACCCAACATGAAACTAAAATATTTTTACCCTGAGTGGCTAATGATAGAAAGGTAAAAATTTTAATAATAATTCATCTGATTTTATCTTGTTGATCCGGTTATGAATCCAGTAAAAATATCTAAATAATACAACTTAAATGTTTTTATATTTACCAAGATATTCGCCAAAAATAGAGGTTGTCTAGTTTTTGCCTAACAGCCTCACAAAAGAGCTTTCTTGACTGTGCTAATTTTAGATGGAAAAAAAGCTGTGTTGGACGGGGTTTTCGGCTTGTAGCAAGTGACTTTTCTAGGTTGGAAAACCTGCCTACAGAACTTTTGTCTACGACACGCTACGCGAACGAAAAATCTAAAATCCAAAATTAGTTGACTGTTAGGCAAAACATCAAGCCCTATTTTTAAAGGAAAGGAAAGTATAAAATTTTTCTCCAGAGTTAGGTCATAAAATTAACCTTTTTCTCCCAAATAATCACCAGATAATACTGTTAATATTTGTAGCTGGCGGAGGTCTTCACGTACACTCATCAAAACTTTACCGAGATGATTTTGACCAGTGTTATCTGCACCACAACCCCAAAAATAATCAGTCGGTGAATTTTCTACTAAAACTTCATTCCCCGTACTCAAAAGAATCTCTCGAATATCACTATGGGTGAGAAACTTTTTCAAGACGGCTTCTCGCATAACTTGGGTTTTGACCAAATCCCAATCTAAGCGTAGTCTGCGGCTACTACATCGACCCAAAGCAGCAGCATCTTCTGGGGTTTTGGCTGCACGAATCACGGGGATAATGACGGCATCGACACTACCAACAAACTTTTGTGCTTGATAGAAATGCTCTACCGTTGACCAGTAACTACCGTGAATTTCAATACCGTGAGGAGAAAAGTTAGAAAAACAGCCGAAAGGTTGCCAAGCTTTATAAAAGTAAATGGTCATTTGAAAATTTTTTTATCAATCTATCAATTTCACTTTAGACCAACAACTGATGAAAAGTGCTGAGTTGGTCAAATTGAGAATTGGTGCGATTTGCGGCTGTTGTTCTTTTGGCAACATAGGATCGCTTGAGTTCATCCATTGCTTGGTTGTTAGAGTCATGGCGATCGCAATATCTATACTAACAGGGTGAAAACTACGCAAGCGATCGCTAACCCAATCATGTAGAGATGCGATATATCGCGTTTTAGCACCGGCTAAACGCCGCGCTACCGCTAACAGCACTCAGTAGAGAAAGGTAATATTTTTAAGATTTTATGTGGCAACCTGATCTTTTTAACCGTAAAATCGAAGACAAGCTAAAGTTCAGTAGAACAACAGCCTTAATTTATCATTCAATTAAAAAATCAGGGATAAAAAGCCATCAATACATATCAAATGGTAGATCGGATCAACGATATCGCTTGGCAAGCCCATCAAGGTAGCGTTGCGGCGATTATTCAACTATTAAACGACAACCTCACGAAGTCGGGTGTGAGAATCCGGGCTGTTTTTGCCAATGGTGTCTTACAACTGTTGTGTGAGGCTGCTAAAGTAGAGCTACTTGAGCAATCTAGCTTAGTAGGACAAATCCAGCAAATTCTTGAATCTATTGCACCGCGTAATATTCGCCGGGTAAATATCAATAGTCGTATTGTTCGGGAACAGCAATTATTGTGGTTGACAGAAATTGAGCGCGAAAATCAATTACTCTGGTCACAGGAAATTACTCTAGCTCAACCAAATGTTGTCCAGCAATTAATTCAAGATTTTCAAGCATCTCAAGAACTAGGTCAACATAATTTACCTGAGTTATCACCCCTAACTTACAAAGATAAACCCAGAAAATTACCTAAATTTAAATGGCAATCAGCATTAGCTTTCTGCTTATTGCTATCCCTAGGTTGGGTGATTTATAACCAATTTGGCGCACAACTGAAAAACTTAGTGCAGCTAGAAAATAGGAGGATCTCTGCTACAGCTAATACTAGCCAGACAAAATCAGCAGCAAGCGATAAAGCTGAAGATTCCTTTGCCGCCGCCGTGCGAATTGCTAATCAAGCTTCTGCTGCTGGTAAAACAGCTACAACTTCAACGCAATGGTTGGAACTAGCTGCTATGTGGCAAAGAGCTTCTGATTTAATGGCAGCAGTACCACCAGAATACAGTCGCTATCAAGAAGCGAAAATACGTACACAACTGTATAGAAAATATAGTGAAACAGCGCAACAAGAAGCTGCAAAGAGTAAGTTATAAATTACCCAAACTGCATGATTTTCTTAATTAATGTAAATAACTGTTACTGCAAATAATTTAAGTAACACAGAATATTTTTGTGTGTAAAAAGCCTATATACTTAAGTAGAGTCGCTTTTTAGACAGAAGTATTAAATATAAAAGTTTATCTATGAGTTATGTTACTTGTAGTAGAGGACACAAAACCTCTGCCGGATCTAACTTTTGTTCCACTTGTGGTGAATCATTACAAAACACCAGTCATAATTTAGATCCTACCTTAATTGGTATTCAACCGGGAACTAGATTCCGCGATCGCTACATATTTCGGGAACTACTAGGTCAAGGAGGATTTGGTAGAACTTATATTGCAGAAGATACCGGTCGTTTTAGTGAAAAAGTAGCCATTAAAGAGTTTATTCCTTCTGTGCAGGGAACTGGCGCACTTAATAAAGCCGTAGAGTTATTTCAGAGGGAAGCTGTCACTCTCTATCAACTACAGCATCCTCAAATACCGAGATTTTGGGAAGCTTTTCAAGAAAATTCCCGATTATTTTTAGTGGAAGACTTTATTGAGGGACGCACCTATGAATCATTATTGAATGAACGCCTCAGACAAGGGGGACGCTTCAGTGAAGCAGAAATCATGAAACTTTTTCAGGATTTGCTTCCTGTCTTAAGTTACCTCCACTCTCAAGGCGTGATTCACAGAGATATCTCTCCCGATAATATTATTCTCAGCACCAAAACAGGACTCCCAGTATTAATTGACATGGGTGCTGTTAAACAAGTAACAGTTAATGTTGCAACTAATTTACAAACAACACCAACCCCTAGAGGTACTAGTATTGGGAAGGTGGGTTATGCACCTGACGAGCAAATCAGGTTGGGAATCGTAGCTCCAAATAGCGATTTATATGCTTTGGCTGTGACAGCTATTGTTTTGATGACTGGTAAACAGCCTCAACAATTATTGGATCAATATACATTAACTTGGAAATGGGATAGGGAAATAACTGTCAGTTCCCTCATGAGTCAAGCATTAAATCGGATGTTAGCTCCAAGAGGTGATCATCGTTTCCAGTCTGCTGATGAAGTTCTATTATTTTTGGGACTGAGACAGGCAAATTCAGGTTATTCAGCACCTAATTATTCTGGAAATCCTCCAGCCAATTATCAAAATCAAGGTTACTCAACACCTAATTATTCGGGAAATCCTCCACCTAATTATCAAAATCAAGGTTACTCAACACCTAATTATTCGGGAAATTCTCCACCTAATTATCAAAATCCAGATTATTCAACGCCTACCTATTCTGGTAACTCTACACCTGCTCCAGCTAATAATTCAGGGTGTGGGCGTATTTTTGACGAATCTATTCCTGTTCCACAAGAAATTAAAGGTTGGAATTGGGGAGCTTTTTTGATGGGAGTTTTTTGGAGTATTGGTAACAAAGT
>NZ_JAYGGZ010000079.1:0-19886 GCF_034931465.1 Anabaena sp. UHCC 0399
GATATACTGACCTGACAGCAGTCATAATTGAAACTGCGATTTTTAGATTCTGTTTGACTTTTTCCTCGTGTCCCTCCTGTTCTGCACTGAAATCTATGAGCGAAACCCGTCCAGTCTTAATTAACCTTGGCGAAAACCTTAACCAAATTATCGTCGGACAATCCAGCCTAGTACACCAGCTACTCATAGCACTATTATCAGGCGGACACATTATTTTAGAAGGTGTACCAGGAACTGGTAAAACTCTCCTTGTAAAAGTTTTAGCCCAACTTATCCAAGCAGAGTTTAGCCGCGTGCAATTAACGCCAGATGTCCTACCATCAGATATTACTGGGACAAATATTTTTGACTTAAATAGTCACAGTTTCACGTTGAAAAAAGGGCCTGTATTTACCGAAGTTTTACTCGCAGACGAAATTAACCGGACTCCTCCTAAGACACAAGCAGCTTTGTTAGAAGCAATGGAAGAGATGCAAGTCACGCTGGATGGAGAAAGTTTGCCATTGCCGGATTTATTTTGGGTAATTGCCACACAAAACCCCCTAGAATTTGAGGGGACTTATCCTTTACCAGAAGCGCAACTAGACAGGTTTTTATTCAAGCTAGTGGTAGATTACCCTGACCAATCTGCCGAAAAGCAAATGTTATTAAATCGTCAGGCTGGTTTTGCTGGGCGACGTTTAGAGATTAACCGTTTGCAAGCAGTTACAACAGTAGCAGAAATCTTACAAGCAAGACAAGCAGTTAAAAACGTCAAGGTATCTGAGACAATAATTGACTACTTGTTAGCATTGGTGAGAGCATCACGCCAGTCGGTTGATTTAGCTTTGGGCGCATCACCCCGCGCGGCTGGTGCTTGGTTACAGACTTCTCAAGCTGCGGCGTGGTTAGCTGGGCGAGATTTTGTCACCCCAGATGATATTAAAGCAGTTGCATCGCCTTTGTTGCGTCATCGCTTAATTTTGAAACCTGAAGCGATGCTGGATGGTTTACAAATTGATGTGGTAATTGCATCGGTGATGAATCAAGTACCAGTACCCAGGTAGTAATCATTATTAAGTGATGTTTCGCCGACAGAATTTTCACTGCTGTTATTCTTATGAGATTGCATAAAGCTTCGGAATCCAACCTAATTAGCAAATGTAAGGGAAAAAAACCCATCCAAGCTAATTCATAATTGGAGTTAATACCGATGAATGTCAATATTCGCTTTACTATGGCTATGATTCTCACCATTACTGGAACTCTGATTACGACAGTGGCAAAGGTAAATGCTCAATCTGTTGAGGAAGTTCAATCTCAGCCTTTGTCTACTCAAGTAAGTCCTCAAATTTTACGCAAAGTGGATATTTTGCGCCCGAACAGCAAATTCAACAGCCAAACGCAGGATCGATTCAGATTATTTGATCAGTTCCGCGATAATACGCCTGGATGGATAGAAGTAAAAAAAGATCCTTTTCAACGACGAATCGAGCAATTGCGCCCATCTGCTGTCGATACATTTCAGAAAATTGGTCATTAATTTGACAATCTTTCTTAGGGTTAGTCAGATATTGAAAATCAGTTAATTATTAATAAATTAACTCCTCTGACCTACCCTATGAATGTATCATTTGCATAAGTCCTGAAGAACCTTAATTTTTAATTAAGAATAATAATTACTGGTTGTTTGTATTAATTAAAATTACAAACAACATTTTTTAAAATTCTTCTAGCAAAACATAAAATTTAATTATGAATAAGCGAAAATTAGTTCAATTTGTCATCAAAACATCTAAGCATTGCAATTTGCGTTGTCGCTATTGCTATGAATATGAAGGGTTGGCAGATAAAACAGCCATCACTCTTGAGCAAATAGAAAATCTCTTTCGTCATGTTGCTGACTATTATCGCAATTTAGATTTTCCTGTTGATATTGAATTTATTTGGCACGGTGGAGAGCCATTGCTGCAACACCCTAGTTTTTATTGGCAAGCATTTGATCTACAAAATCAAATTTTTGATCATCCTAGCGATCGCATCACTAATGCAGTGCAAACTAATCTAACTTTACTGGATCGGGAACGTTTAAGATTATTGTCGGAAGGGTTTGATCATGTAGGTGTATCTATAGATTTATTTGGCGGATTAAGGGTCTATCAAACTGAATTAGAGTCCCAAGACCGTGTGCTTAAAAATATGGATAAGCTATTGGATGCTGGGATTAGATTTGGCTGCATCACCGTCTTAAATAAGCGCAATATTGATCGGATTGCTGACATTTATCAGTTCTATCGTTCGATGAGCTTATCTGCCAGAATTCTCCCTCTGTTTAAAGGTGCTTTTGATAATCAACACGCTGGTTTTGAAATTACCGCATATGAAACTTTGGCAGCCTATAAAAAATTTTTCGACCTCTGGATTGCAGATGATGAATTTGTATCCATAACACCTATTTCTGATGCAATTCAACAGGTTGTCTATCATTATACTCCCGATGCACCAACAGTTTTTTATGATAAGCGCGAGTGGGAATGTATTTATCTAGTTAATACGGATGGAAACCTTTACAGCTACGCCGATGCTTACAATCTAGAACGTAGCCACGGTAATATCTTTACCACGCCGATGAATAAATTAATCGATAATGAACAGCATTGGCGAATTGTCAAAGATGCAGAATCACGTATTGAACAAACTTGTAGTAATTGTCAATATTTTGGTAGTTGTAGTGGTTATCCAATGGCAGAAGGTAGCCGTGAGTATTATGAAGTTGATGATCGAGGTGTTATGCAATGTATTGTTGAACAAGGGATATTAAAATACATTGATTTCCGATTTCGTGAAATGGGTATTATTGACCAGGAGAATTATAAGATGGTTCTAGACCGTCTTAATGTTAATAGAGAAGTAAACACAGCATTAAGCTACGCTTAAACAAAGATAGATTGATGTAATTGTTAATTCTACCTGATGGTATTAGCATTGGCATTCATGAATAATACAGTTCAGTTAATATTTATGGGCGGATAGATGATGTTTTTGCTCTATTCTGAACTGTATTTGTCTTGATTGTAACTTTTTGTAATGCACTAATTTGAATAATATTTTCACTATTTTAGTATATTTTTATGGAACTCAGTATATGAATCAAATTATTGAAGATATGAAAATTATTTTGGATAGAAATGTAGAATTAAATCCCGAACGATTTTTCTTAAATAATGGTACTAGTATATTATCCGCAGCCGAGGCAAATAATCTTAATTACCTACAAAATTGCTTTATACCTACACAGGAATGGCGAAAAGTCAATTCAGTTGAACTAGAGCAATTAACTTCGATTGATGACTTGCACGGTAATTGGGATTTGGGTGGTCATATAGGTATTATTACAATCCCTGAATATCTGATTCAACCCTTGAGAGAAATTATTAGAACAATCGATATAGATTTGAGTCATTTAAGAGATGGTATGAGCAAAGTTACATTGCACCCTAACTATCAGTATGCAATACAAGCAATCCGCGCTCATCTCCAACAATATACTTTAATGACCAATGACGAAATAAAAACATTGGGAATACACTGTTCTAAACCTCAATTAATAACAACAACAGTAAATACTATTAAATATCTTCCTCGCCAGCCTTATGTAGGATTGCATTTAGATAGTTGGGAAAATTCACCTTTAAAACGTAGACATTTATCTAGTAATCGAATCTGTATCAATATTGGACAAGAGAATCGCTATTTTCTGATGATCAATCTTTCCTTAATGAAGATATTTCATTTGTTAGGGTTATCAACTATAAGTGATATCTCTAAACATTATCGTGGGGTGAAACTACCATCAGATTTTATGCTGTATTTTCCCACATATCCAGTGATGAAGATGACTTTAGCTCCCAATGAAGCTTACATTGCACCAACTGAGAATATTATTCATGATTCATCAACTTTAGACAAGCAGGAATTGGATTTTAGTCTAACTTTTCTGGGAAAATTTGGTATTTTGCATTGAGATAAAACTAGTATTTGATTTGTGAAAAACCTCATTACATCTCTCATTTTCTTCTCTCCTATTCCCTGTTAATAAATAGATTTAGCTAAAGTGTAAAAATCAAAGTCTTTGAACATTTCTAAAAATTTAAACACCGCCGGAATATGTAAAGAATCAGATAAAACAGCTATCCCCATGACTCTTTCTAATGGTTTGGGTAGGCTATAAACTTGCACTTCTGGAGGAATTGGCACTGCTGCTAAACGTGGCAGAATGGCTGCACTTAATCCTTGATTAACTAAACTAACAATAGTTGAGTCTTCTTGAATGTTGCTAGTGGTTTTGATGAAAGGTGCTACTTGTTTTAAGTGATGATGTAGAGGTCTTCCACATGGTAGACAAGCAAGTATAACTGGTGAATATGTGTCTATATCTTCCCAAGTAATTTTTAAATCGCTAATTTTAGCTTTTGGCGGAAGTAAAACAACATACTCATCCCGCAAAATTTCCCAGGCTGCAAATTCATCACTAGTGGGTACATAAGTAATACCCAAATCGGCACGTCCTTCACGCAAACATTGTTCTGCTTCCAGATAAGAAAGACATTCGATCATTGTGACAGAAATGTCTGGGAATTGGTCGTGAAATTGGGCGATCGCTTTTGGTAATAAATGAGTAGCTACACTCCGAAAAGATGCTACCCGCACGTGACCACCATGTAAACCTTTATGCAGGTTGGCTTCTTGCTGCATCATCTCTAGATGCTGCATTGCTTGGCGAGCATGATGTAAAATTCGCTCTCCCGCAGGTGTCAAAACCGCGCCATAACGACCTCTGGAAAATAAAGGTACACCTAGTTCCTCTTCTAAAGTAGCGATCGCATGACTAACTGCCGGTTGGGTAAGTTGTAATTCTAAAGCTGCTTCACTGAAATTGCCGCGCTCCGCTACTGCAACTACGGCGCGAAGTTGGGAAACTTTCATGGACAATTTATGATGTTAATTTTATACAATCATTTACTTAATGACGGGTCAAAAACAATTTCAGAGAATTTTATTCTGAATCTATATCCTTTATTCTGACATCTTTTGTTTTCTATAAATACAATTTATAGAAACTATACAAGCCATGATTTGATTACAAATAGGGATGTTGTTAAAGTGATGTTGACTCGATCACAATCAGGAATAATCTTATGCAAGATGATATTGGGTGTCTACAATCTAAAGACATAGAAACACCTACTAGCATAATATTTAGACATAATTTCTGCTGGGGATTTTTACATAAAATTTGGCAAAAAGTAGTAAAAATATTACTAACAGAATCAAACGAAATTCAGGTTAATCAAAAGGTTGACCGTCACGGTAATAAATATTGGCAGGCCTACGACCCTGTAACAAGGATGTCTTTTACTTCAGGTTCAGAGGTTGATATCCGTATGTGGATTGAACAAATCTACAAGTATCAACAAACTAACTCTAGTAATTGGTAATATTCCTGCTTTTCAAATCTAGTTTCATCTTTAAAGATATCCCACCAACTCGGTTAATTTTTTCACTACCCGGAATGACTTCCCAACCCAACTTTTGATATAAATGTAAGGCTGGATTAGATTGTCGGATACTCAGGGATATTGAGGGATAAACAACTTTAGCGGCTGCTAGTAAATGTGTCATTAACTCTGTACCAATACCTTGATTTCTATATTCAGGGTAAACTGCGATCGCTAATTCAGGTGTTTGCTCATCAACAAAACCATACCCTTGATTTTCCCCAGCTAGTAAACGCAACCATACCGCCCCTATTGACTGCTGGCTACTTACCAAAGTAGCCACAAAACCCATGTCATCTTTTAAACCCCAATTGCTGACATACCTTGCCAACTCAGGATGATTCATGGCATCCTGTACGGTCAAATCACCTTCTTCTGCCATGTGCGCTGCTTCATAGAGCATTTCCCACAAGAAAGGTTCGTCCTGTTGTGTAAGTTGACGAATTGCGTAATCCATGCGCTAAATTTTCCTAAAAAGTCACTCTACTCAAGGTAATTTACTCAGGGGAGTAGCTAAACCGTCAATGCTAACAAGATTTTTTTGTTGTTGATAGTCTTTGACTCCCTGTTCTCCTTTTTTATCCGCCCAATTGACTAGAGTTTGGCGTTGACCTTTATATTCATAGAGTGGTACACCAAAACCACAGGATGTTTGCACACGTTCCACATCCACAATGATAATTTGACGAATTCCAGGGATTGGAGGAAACAATGAATACAAGGAATGCCAATCAGGGGAAATTGGTAGAATTGTTCTGCCCCGTCCATAGAGACGTAAGATGCAAGGGGGTTCTTCAAAGGCGCAAAACATCAAAGTAATTCGCCCGTTTTCTTCTAGATGGGCTGAAGTTTCGTTGCCACTGCCGGTTAAATCTAGGTAAGCGACCTGATGGGGAGAAATCAGCCGCAAACAATCTAATCCTTTAGGTGATAAATTCACATGACCATCAGGACTCAGGGGTGCAGAAGCAACAAAGAATAGTTGTTGAGCTGCGATAAAGCTTTGCAGTTGTGCTGTAATACAGTCAAAAACTTTAGCCATAGACTATAAAAACAGTGAGTAGGGAGTAGCAAAATACTTTACCATTGATATCTGATTTGGTTAAGTCTGATTGCGCAGCTAGGACTATTTTGAGCTTTTGATAGCTTCTTGATAGTAAGTAATCAACCTCTCAATAATTTTAACTAAAATGCGATCGCATTTTAGTTGCGTAGCGAAGGGTAGCCACAGGTTTTTCCGTTAGGATTTTATCAGGCGCAAGTCAAAAGACACAATCTTGATTTATTCCACCGGGGAAGGTATTCACCATGACTGGTATCAGCAAGGCTAAGAAAAAGGGGAAATCTTTACCTCCTAAGCTCATCATTGGCATGGGTAAATTTGTGTGGACAAATATTTGGCAGATAATGATGTCAAAACTTGCTCCTCGAAATCAATCAGGAGAGTATATTCGTCCTAGTAGCGAGTTTAGAAATTTTATCCAATCTGGGGAAAATAGTCCCTATCAACCAGCAACCGGACGTTATACCCTTTTCATCGGCATGGGTTGTCCTTGGGCGCACCGCACGCTAGTAGTTCGGGCGTTGAAAGGATTAGAAGCAGCCATATCAGTATCAGTAGTTTCTCCGTCTGCGGAGTCGGGTGGTTGGGTGTTTGACTCCCCGGCGGAAAATTGTTCTACTCTGGCTGAATTATATGCCCTTGCCAAACCTGGGTATAGTGGACGTTCTACAGTGCCAGTGTTATGGGACAAACAAACAAAGACTATTGTGAATAATGAGAGTGCAGATATTATTATCATGCTGAACTCTGAATTTAATGAGTTTGCCTTAAATCCCATACTGAATCTCTACCCAGAGGAGTTAAAACAAAAAATTGAGTCTTGGAATGAGAAAATTTACAGCTATGTCAACAATGGGGTGTATCGTTGTGGTTTTGCTCAGACACAAGAGGCTTACAACAAAGCTTGTGATCAGCTATTTACAACTCTGGATGAGATTGAGGGTACACTGGCTGATAGTAAATATCTGTGCGGAGATAATATCACTTTAGCCGATGTGCGACTGTTCACGACGTTATTCCGGTTTGATATTGTCTATTACGGTTTGTTTAAGTGTAACCGCCGCCGAATCAAGGATTATGAGCATTTGAGTGTCTATTTGCGTAACTTATATCAGCTACAAGGCGTTGCTGATACTTGTGATTTGGAGAGTGTGAAGCGAGATTATTATGGCAATCTTTTCCCCCTCAATCCCGGTGGTATTATTCCCTCCGGGCCTGATATGTCATATTTGAATCTTGATTGCTGATGAAACCAGAAGAACTCCACCCCGTTCACCCAAAACACAGTATATTTTGGGCTATTTTTATTATTTCTAGATTTTACTTAGCTGAGAAAATAGTTTTTCCCAGTCAATTGCAGGTGATCTGCTTCCTTTATTGACTAATTCAAAAACTTGTCCTTCAGTCGATGGGTAAAAAAGAGATTCCACACAAGCTGCGGCGACATCAATTCTACTAGCATCACCTGCTAGGGTATCACCTTTACCAACAACGACATCTAACTTACCGCCTGTAGTAGCTTTCAAAAGAGTATTGAGATCGTAGGAAGTATAAGGGCCATCAATCAAGCGTCCTGGACGAATGATTGTGTAAGGTAATCCCGAATTGATAATTGCTTTCTCACCCTTTTGTTTAGCATCCAGCACACCAAAGCCATTGAGAATACTAAAAGGGGGTTGATTTTTACGGAGAATTCCCACGGATGAAATAAAAACAAACCTTTTCAGAGTGCTGGGTACAACAGCAACTAAGTTACTTACACCCACAAAATCAACCTTTTGCGGTGTATTTTTTGCCTTAGCTTCTCTGTAGTCAGCATCCAGAAAAATCTTTACCCAATCAATCAGGTTAGGTTTGGGGTCAAAATCCCATCTAGCAGAAGGAAAAGCAGTAGTTCCAGTACAACAGATGATGTGAGTGACATTCTCTACTGCTGCGGTGAGTGTGCTTGGTTCGCGGATATCCCCAACCACAATTTCTACCTTGTCATCAAACATCTTTGTAGCTTTTTGTGCATTCCGAGTTAGAGTACGTACCCTGACATTCTTCTCCAAAAGTTTTCCTACTACCAGTTGTCCCACACCACCAGTTGCACCAGCAACTAACACCAAATCATCATCTTTCATCAAAGTCATAACTGTTCCACAGATAGCCTACTGTTAATCTACTCAAAATATGAGTACGCAGTTTGCTACCACAGGCTTAATTTGTAATTCCCTATGTACCAGTTATCTTGTGGATGAGGGTGATTTCCTAATCCCCAATCCCCAATAAGTCAAAAGCCCGGCTGTGATAACCGGGCTTTTGATAATTGTAAAGGGGATATATTCCCCAAAGGGTTCAATATAAAGTTTCTGTATAAACCGTTGTATTTGACTCTACTAATCATTAATACCACTGCGTTTTGAGGATTTCCGGAAAATTAGCAAAATTTTTTGAGAAAATCAATCCAGGAAACTACTGAGAGTATAAACGCGTAGACTGGACAATGGAGGAGAATTTCTAGTTATTTACCGCATTTTTACTGATGAATAATCTATCTGGTAGCTGGCAAGAGTGGTTAACGGTATCAATTTATTTGGGGTTGACAGTATTTGTGATGTGGTGCGTGTTCGCTACACAGAGGAGGTGAGGGGACAGGTGACAGGTGACAGGGAAGAAAAGCTAACGACTAATGACTCTTGACTAAATACTTAAACCAACACACACTTATGGAGGCGATGGTCTCCGACCGACCGTAGGCCATTGCTTGCTTATGGAGTAGATTTGTATTCAAGACGTTGGTGCAGATATATTTTGTTAAAATACGAACTTGGTAAATAAAATTATTCTCAGTAATATGTTGGTTGTGCAATGTCGCTGTCATAGCGATCGCCTAGGGTGGGCGAAATGCCAACGCCTACGGTGGTGCGGAGCATCATCGCACACACTCAACACGGCAAATAAACAGCATTGGGAGTATTGGAAAAATCAGTTGAGGATTAACACATGAAATATGGCATTGATATCGGACATAATTCCCCACCAGATACCGGAGCTAGAGGGATAAAATTTGAGGATAATTTAAATGTAGATGTTGGGAATAGAGTTATATCTAAGTTACAAGCTTTAGGACATGAAGTCATATCGTGTAAGCCTGATCGGTCTACGTCAGTCCAAAATTCACTCTCACAAAGATGTAACAAAGCTAATGCTGCTAGAGTTGAAGTCTTTGTTTCAATCCATTTTAATGCTTTTAACGGACAAGCTAACGGGACGGAAGTCTTTGCCGCTAGTGATTCAGGTAGAAGAATTGCCCAACCTGTATTAAATGAAATTGTTAAATTAGGATTTTTTAACCGTGGGGTTAAGAATGGATCTCACTTATTTGTCTTGCGAAATACAAATATGCCGGCAATTCTTGTAGAGTGTTGCTTTATAGATTCACAAAAAGATATGAATCTGTTCGATGCTGAAGCAACAGCCAATGCAATTGTTAAAGGCTTGACAGGTAAACTACCTAGCGTTCCAGTAAATTCTGTTCCAGATGAAGAACAGAATATAGATACTAGTGTGATGAGACTGCAAAGGTCTTTAAATCGGCTCAAAATCACCGATAGAAATGGCAAAGTATTAGTTGAAAATAATCAACTCAACGCCGAAACAAAATTTGCCATAGAGAGATTTCAAGGCATTGTTGGTATTGAGAGAACTGGTATTGTCGGGGAAACTACTTGGAGCATAATTAATCAGATTTTAGCCAAACGCATCATCAGACCTAATCATGCTGGCGGCCCAGTAGTCAAATATATACAATACCGAGTAGGTGTAGATGCTGACGGTATTTTCGGACCACAAACAGAAGCAGCAATTAAGAGATTTCAAAGACAAAATGGGTTACTTGCTGATGCAATCATCGGGCCAGCGAGTTGGCAAAAGTTAATTGGTTAGTTTACCCAAGTCTGCGGACAAAAAGTTAAAAGTCAAAATGTGAAGATTTTCTTACTTTTGACTTTTGACTTCCTTTAATTAACCACGATTCCGTTCTAATAACAGCATCATGAGCAAGCTGAGTATAACTTGTTCTTCTTCGCGATCGCTGAGTTGATCGACTGGTTTAATGATAAATTTTCGAGAAAGAAACGTCGGGATTTTCTCTAACCGCATCACAACTGTACCATCAGCCCGACTCACCAAATACACAGGATTGAACACATAACCAGTGAACAACCCCAAAATCGGGATTTCTGCCAATAGTGCATCTGCAACCTTTACCCAAGGATTTTGCTCTTGAATATTTAAATGAGTCGCATCACCATCAAAGATATCATAACGAGCTTTCCACAGGGATTTTAACCCACGGCGTTTGACTGCACCAATATAAGCACCGTTACTGTCGGTGAAGTCATACCGAGCTGAGAAATCAATAATGCGATCGGCTTTAACATAGTAAAGAGGACGAGTACGTTCCGCATCAGCAAAGACGGTAATCGCTTCTTTGAGTTTGAATAATTTTTGCTTAACGTAGAAAACCAAATTATTTTGGGAATCAGCAACAGATATTTGTGGTGCGAATGCCCAGAGTTTAAACGTAAGTTCCAGTGGATACTGCATAGTGTCAATGAAAACAACCGAATTTATAACTTCATTATTAATCCCATTTATGACCAATGTATAACAAGCCACCAATTAATTAATATGAAGAGTGCAGAGTTGAAAGTGCTGTTAGCGGTAGCGAGGCGTTGAGCAGCGTACTCTTTTTCTTACTCAGCACTCAGCACTAAAGTGCTGACTACAAACCCTCAAAACTAGGGTTGAGATTTTTTCCGGAAAAATTGGCAAGGGGTTGCATAAACAGACAAAGGTCAACCTATTGAATCAGTGAAGGGGTTTCAACCCAAACTACACATCAACACTGAAATTTGAGGAACATGACCATGAAATTACGCCACTTAACCAGTTCTTTACTCACCGCAACTGCATTATTAACCAGCACACTTCCCGCTTTTGCCGGGCCTTTTGATGCTCAACCCGCAGGTATTTTTAAGCCTATTAATGTAGTCCCCAGTAAAGTTGGCAATACAACTCCTAGCACACCCGCACCTACCAGTAACCCAGTTGGTAACACGGAAATTCAAGGCTTAGGCGACCATCAATCTTGGGTTGATCCCAACACACTAGCAAAAGACCCCCGCGCTTTGTGTAGTGATGTCGGTTTAGGTAACAACACCCGCACCAGCAACAGCAAAATCGCCTTAGCTACATCTACCAGCACTCGTTCTAGTTCTTCTCGCAGCCATAATGATGGCGGTGGCGGTGGTGTCAGCATCTTTGGTATTGGTGTCAGTGGTAATGGTAGTAGCCAAGGAAACCAAAGTAACAGTAACTCCAAAGATACCCGCAATAACAGCACAGATGAACGTAGTAGCAGTTCTGCAACTGTAGTTCAAGGAAAAAATTGTGATGCGTTCGTTAACTCCGCCGCCGCTAGGGATATGAACTACCAAGATAACCTCACCCGCCGCTATGAAATCAAAACTGGTCGTCGTGGACAACAGGTTAACCAATTACTCGAAGATAAATAATAATTAGAGGTGTAAGGGAAATAGTCCATCTCCAATTCCCTCATTCCTCTAAGTCTGAAACAATTATTTTTAAATTTTGAATTCTTACGCCGCCGGGGTTAGTTAGTACCCTGGCAATTGCTTTATGTTTAGGAGAAACCATGAATACCAGACTACGAGGGGGAATCATTGCCCTCACTACAACCTTATTGTTGAGTGTCACACCTTTAGTTAGTGCTGAAACTCCTTCTCGCTCAATTCGTAATTCGCAAATTTTACCCTATCTATTAGATAATCCCCATGATAGCTCGTTAGTAAGAGTGCGTTGTGTTCCCAAGTTTAGGCAAGGAGAAAACAGAAAGCGCAGTATTATTAGAGACAGTCTCTTAAACTCCAATTCGCAACGCCATGATACTGTCACTATTGAAATAGAAGGTAATTGTCGCAATGTCAGAGTTCGGGTGCAAGAAGACTCAAACTATTCTGATTACCAAGTTGAGAGTCCTTACGTAGACGATAATTATCCCGACGTTGAAGATAGTTGGTTAACCCGTGAGGGTTCGGGATGGCATTGGCTATTACGAAATCAACGATGATATTCCCATACCCAAAAACAGTTTGTGATTTTTTCCAGAAACAGGCTGCATAAACCCAGAATCACCAACCTATTGATTAAGTGAAGGGATTAACACCCAAAACACTGAAATCAAAGGAAAAAATGACAATGAAAACCCAAACCTTTTTAAGCCTCGCCTGTTCTCTGTCTATTTTAGGTGGTTTAACACTACCAGCTACAGCCCAACCTGTTCCCACCGAAGCAACTCAACCCCAGGTAGTCAACTCAGAAATTAGCATTCCCCAAGATACAGCACTCATCGTTTCTTTCCCCGCACCGATTACCGTAGATGTAGGGCAAAAAAAGGACTATCCCCTGACTGTTCCTTTAGCTAGTGCCATTAAAGATGCTCAAGGTAACATCATTGCACCAGAAAATACTCCTGTTAGCATAGTGTTAAAACCAAGCGATGGCGGTGCAAAAATTGTCGCTCAATCTATAGTGATTAATGGCCGCATCGTTGCTATTAAAGCATCTAGCCAAACCATCCCCGGTACTACTATTACCCACAAGCGAGCTAATGACAAAGCTGTAGAAAATGGTTCTATTTTTGGTAGGATTGGCGGTAGCATTATGGGATTTTCCAGCAATGGCGATCCAGATCAGTTTGACAGGGGTGCAATGTTAGGTAGTGCTGTCGGTTTGATTTCTGGTTTGCGTTCCGCAGAAAATACCCGTGTGGTGCAGATTCCCCAAAGTAGTGTTTATGTATTGTCCCTAGACACTCCTATCACTTTGTCTGCTCGCTAAAGACTGGAGGTTAATTAACCTCACTCCCTAATTGACAACGGGATGCAGGATTGTGAGATGAAAGTTATGTCTATTTTCTGCTTGCAAATATCGTTCTTGTAAAGGTTGCCATTCTTGCCACCACCGATAACGATTAGCAGTTAATAAGCTAGTGAATTTAGGTAATTTGGTGTTAATGTCTGACTTGAATACATCCATTAACCACTCACCCATAACTACACTATCTTGAATGTTGCCCAAAATATCTTGAATGTTTTTTATGTCTGCAATATGAGCCATGTAAGACTCGCTATATAACTCAGTAAATAATTCCATTTGGTAGCGTAAACGCTTGGCTTGTTTTCGTAAATCGTGAATAGCTTCGCCTTTATTCGTCAAAATTTTTTCTATCTCTTCTGTTGGCAATTCAGTATAAATTTTCACTCCAGAATCTACAATTTTAGTCCCTACCAAAAATCCAGGATGGAGCAAAAATTGACTTAGTTCAGGTAATAGTAAATCTGGTAGTACCTGCTGAATTGGGAGAGATGCTAAGGGTTTATAAGCTGGTTTTTCTAACCATTCTTGCAAAGATTGTTTTAAGGATTTATAAGATTCATCCTTCAAAGTTGTTAGGGTTTTAGTCACAGCATCTTCACGCTGTTTAGCTAAAGCATGAAAAGCTGTTTGTAGAGCTTTTTGTTCTTTGGAGGGTAAGTTTGGTTGATAAATAGTTTCTAAACTTTGCTTTAATACATCTAAGTCACGCAGATTACCAAGACGGCGAGCAATTTTACCGACATTTTTCTCACTAGCCTGCTTAGGTAAATTTAATACTATGTCAAACCGACTAATAGCTGTGCGTAGGCGACGCATCCCAACTCGCATTTGATGTAGTGCTTCTGGATCTTCATCTTTCTTAACAGGTTTTTCCCACTTCAATGTTTTATTAATGTGTTTTTCAATAGCCTGATAAGCGTAGTTTCCTAGAGTTTTTACTGTAGATTCTGTAGCTAATTGCATGGTTGATAGTAATGACTTAAACAGGTTATTGCATAATAGCATTAGTTAAAAATTTCTATCTATCTGCTGATAGTTATCTTTTTATCAGAGTTGGAGCTTTTAGTATTGTGATTAACAGCAGAAAAAATTCAGCCGTTAGTTTTCATGAGGATAAAAAACTATTTCTCTAGTTTTGAGGCGGCGTTTTTGTACTTTTTCAGAGTAAGTGTAATGGCGTTTTGCGATCGCCACAAACAAAATAGAATTCTTATGTCAGTAATTGTATTATTTAACACTGGATTCATCACTTTAATTGACTATACTCCGCATCATGGTCGGGGAGAATATCTTCTACATCCCGCAGCACAGGTACAAAGAAACCCAGGAAACCAACCAGCAACATACACACCGCACAAATCACATATAACAGCGCAATTCCTGCACCAGTACCAGTTCCAAATAATCCTCCAAGAAGACTAACCAGAACACCACCTGATTGTAAGGCAGGTGTAAAAACTTGATCTGCCAATAGCCCTGCTACTAAATAGCCTACCGCAGAACCGATCTGTAAAAGTAGCGATCGCGCCGCAAAAACTCTTCCTTGCACATTGGGTGGTACTTTCGCTAACCAAATAGCACTATCCGAACTGCCATTTAAAGGGAAATTGAACGAAGAACAAAATTGTGCCGGAATCCAAACCCAAGGTGTTCTACCCAAACCAAAGACAATTTTACTGATACCTGCACCCATCATCCCCAATAAAACGCCTTTAATTTTCCGTTTAAAACCACCCCCAGTGCTAACAATTATTGCCCCTGTCACACCACCAAAACCAGCCGCAGCAGCCAAGCTACCTAGCACTAAAGTATTATTATTAGTGCGCGACAAAATCATTGGCGAGTAAAGGGAATTTCCCATATCATGGGGTAGCCAAAACAATAAATTAACTATTAACAATGCCAGCAAACTTTTGTGAGTAGTAATATAACGCCAACCCAATCCTAAATCTTGCCAAATATCAACTACTCTTTCGTTGTTTGTCGTTTGCACTGGTTGCGGAATACTAACTAAAAATAAGCTGCTAATTGCGATAGCAAAAGTAAAGATATCAATTAACCAAATTCCTAGAAAACCAATGACAGTGTAAAGATACCCCGCCAAAGCAGGGGCAATAATTTGACTACCGTAACCGGATAAAAATTCTAGACTACTAGCACGAGTATAGTGTTGTTTAGGAATCATCAGTGATACTGATGCTGAGTACGCCAAAGATTGAAATTGATTAAAAGTTCCAACAATCGCGCCTGTCAGGTAGAAGTGCCAAATCTGTAGATTATTGGTAAGATGCAACAACAAAATTACAATTGTGCTGAGAACTGCAACTGTATCACCCACCATCATTAAAAATTTGCGGTTAAATCTGTCTACAATTACACCACTAATGGGAGTAATAATAATACTTGGTAACAAACTAAAAAAACCTACCAGAGTCAGGGTTGTGGCTTTACCTGTAATTTCCCATGCCCAAATTTCAATTGCAAAGCCAGTCATATTGCTACCGATGGTAGAAACTAATTGACCAAGCCAAACGATGAGAAAATTACGCATACTAGCTGGATTTGGTTGTTGTGGCATAAAAATTCTCTTACTCTCTGCGCGACGGACACTTTCGACAAGCCAGGAAACCCGCCCACCGAAGTGTCCTCCTCTGCGTGAAAAAAATCCTCCCGTAAAATATGCAACGCCCATGAATATAATTTCAGTCAGATTCTTTCATGTATTCCTTGATTTGGGTAATTCGTTCCTGTGGTTTTAATAGAGGACAGTTTGTACACTTTTCATCAAATGGAGGAATAAAAGCATATAAACAACAGGTAAGACGGACTGTGGTTGTAGCTGGTAAACCGGGTTCATTGAGTTGTTCAGTACGTACTAAGTTGTAAAGAGGATTGCGTCCCGGCATAACTGAACTGTATGGTTGTTCATACAAGACCGAATAATCTGTTTGTATCGCCTCTGAATTTGTACATTTATTGATTTCAGCAAACTGTCCTTCTGAAGCGTTCACCGCATTACCCCACATAGTTTTTTTGGAGAGTTTGGTTAAGCGATGAACACGGTCTATCATTGGGGCTAGATTACGCTGGAATAAACCTGTAAATACAGCTTGGTGTAAGGCTTCTACACTATTTACTATTTTTCCGGGGTAGTCTTGGGGAATGGGAATAGGTAATCTCTGAGGATAAATTACAGTACCACTCAAATCATGAAACCATAAAGCTTTGGGTTCACCGTCTTCTAATACAAAACTCACATTATTTAATCCAGCATCTAAACCGACACCAGCCCAAGTCATCAAGGCTAAAACACCCGGTAATGTTGTCCAGCTATAAACTTTGTTCCAGATGGATGCAGCAATGCGAATATCTTGAGTTTTTTGGTATATATCACTGGCTTGCCAACGAGATAAAAGTCTATCTGCTTGTAAATAATTATTTAATGAAATTACCTCAGCACCATCAGGAGGCTGAGTAAAAATTATGCAGTCTGTATAGAAACTATCTAAAGTGTGTTGAGCAAGAGTAAATATTTCTTGTAAGAAATTTTGTACACTATTGTTAGTTATTTGTTGAAACATTATTTTCTTATTAAGTATTTAAATAGGTCATCTAAAATGGCATTAGCTGATAGAATATTGCCAAATATCCAGTAACCAGAATCAACAGTATATACTCGCTGATTTTTCACTACATTTAGTTTTTGCCATAAAGGACTATTTTGATATTTTTGAAAAGAATCTTCTGCACCAGGATCTAAAGCCACAAACAAAAAATCTGCATCTAATAACTCTAAACGCTCTAAACTAACTGAAACTAAAGGCTGATTTTCATAAGTAGTCAGTTGATTTTGCATCTCTGGTAGAGGTATTCCCACTTCTGTAAACAGACTTCCAGGAAATGAATATTTAGTGCGAAACTCTGTAAATTGATTACCAGCATAAAAGCGACTCACAGAAATGGTTTTTTCTTTGAGATTATGATTTATAAAGGTGCGTAATTCTTGAACTCGTTGTTGATATTGCTCAAGTAATTTTTGTGCTTTCTCACTTTTTTCTGTGATTTCAGCAATCCGTGAAAAAGCATCTTTCCAACCATTTTGAATATAATCTAGTGTAACTGTGGGTGCTATTTGAGAAAATAATTTGTATTGTTCTGTGCTGACAGAAAAACCCAAAATTAAATCTGGATTTAATTGCACCATTTTTTCTATATTTGGCTGACCATCTTTCCCTAAAGAAACTATACCTTCGGCTTTTTTACCCAAATTTGGTATTATGCTACCTGTAATATTAGGCTGTGCTGTTGCTATTGGTTTTAAGTTCAGTGCAAGTAATACTTCCATAGAAGTTTCATCTAAAGCAATAACGCGCTGAGGCTTTACAGGAATACAGCTTTCACCTAAAGGATGTTTGATTACTCTACACTCAGATGTTTTTATTCTTGTCGTTATCAAGTCGGGATTTTCAGGAGAATTAATATAACAACTATTAACCAAAACTAAAGTTAGGGGTATGAGAATAAATAATTTGATGTAGCGAATTAAAAAATGTTTCATTATTAGATATTAAATTAATTATTCCATTAAATATTTAATGAGGTCATCTAAAATAGCATTAGCTGATAAAATATTTCCAAAAATCCAGTAACCAGAATCAACGGTATATACATGATTATTTTTTACTACATTTAGTGTTTGCCATAGAGGACTATTTTGATATGTTTGAAAATTTTCTTCCGCACCTGGGTCTAATGCTATAAACATCGCGTCTGATTCTAGTAAATCTACACGTTCTAAACTAACATTGTTATAACTGACATTTGCACCTCTACTAACTTGCCATTGTGCTAGAGGGATAGATAATTTTAATTCCTCTAAAATGCCGACAGGAAATGATAATTGATTCAAAAATTGTGTAAATTGAATAGTTGTGTAAAATCGCATGACAGAAATTTCTGTATTTTTAAGTTTTTTAGAAAAAATCAAGCTTAATTCTCCAACTCTTTGTTGATATTCTGCTAGTAGCTTTTCTGCTTCTAGATTTTTATCAAGTATTTTAGCAACCTGTATTAAGGTTTCTTTCCAGCCTGTTTCTTTATAATTAATAGAAAATGTTGGAGCTATTGCAGAAAATAATTGATAATTTTGAGGACTGATAAAAAAACCTACAATTAAATCAGGATTCAATTTGACAATTGATTCAAAGTCGGGATTACTTTCCTTACCTAAATCAATAATTCTATCTATTTTACCTTTCAATATAGATGATTTATTTCCTACTCGATTTGCTGTTGTTGCTGCTATTGGTTTTAAACCTAAAGCTACTAAAATCTCTAAACTCTCTTGGTCAGTTACAATGATACGTTGGGGATTTAGAGGAATACAGGTTTCTCCTAATTCATGCTTAATATTTCGACACTCAGATGTGAGTAAGTTGACTTTTGATGAGTAGCTTTCTGGCAGAGAAAAGTTATAACAACCCTTGAGGAATATTAAAGACAGGGTTATTACCAAAAATAATTTTATGTAATAAAACCATTTATTCAACATTGTATTTTTCGGCAATGAATTTGCTCATAAAACAGCCCTAAGATAAATCAAGGGCTGTATTTAATTAATCTTCAATCAAAATAGCAATTTGTCAATTACAATTGCCAACCCAATGTGAATTTTACCGTGCGGGGTGCGCCAGGATAAACGCGCAGCAGACTTTCACCTGCTTCAAAATACTCATTGTCAAATAAGTTTTGTACATTCAAAGCTGCTCGGAAATTATTTTTGCGGTAAAACAAAGCGGCATCGGTACGTAAGTAACTGGGTAGGCTAAAGCTATTGTCTAAATTTCCCTGTCTTTCTCCTACATAAAAAAGTCCTAAACCAAAGCCTAATCCTTGGAGATTTCCCTGTTGCAATTCGTAGGTACTCCACAAACTAAAAGCGTGTTCTGGTACATTATTAATGCGATTTCCGACTGGAATATCATTGTCTTCGGTTACTTGTGCATCTGTGTAAGCGTAGCCACCAATTATTTTCCATCCTGGTGCAATTTCACCTGTGATATCTAGTTCAACACCTCGACTTCTTTGTTCTCCTGTTTGAATAGAAGTATTACCACTGGGATCTCTTTGATCAGTAGTAAGAACATTTGCACGTGTGATTTGATATAAAGCTAGAGTAGAAGAAAGATTTTCTGTCCAATCTACTTTCATTCCCACTTCATACTGAGTTCCCCGTTCTGGTTTAAAAAGTGTATTTTCAAAACTTGTGCCAGTTACTTGTTGAAATGAACGGCTATAGTTAGCGTATAAAGAAATGGCTTGACTGGGTTGGTAGACAA
>NZ_JAYGGZ010000080.1:0-19505 GCF_034931465.1 Anabaena sp. UHCC 0399
GCTACCCTATCCCGGCTGTACCCCTATTTGATTTCTGAAAGAAACTCCGTAGACTTTAAAAGTGTTTTTTATTACTCCTCATTCTCTACTTACGCAGATAATTTTCCAAATCAAAGCGGATTCCTATATATCCGTTGATAATAGTAGATGCCATCATTACCTGTCCCTAGTAAGATGAGAGCGACGGCGGAATTGATTAATATAAATAGTAAAACTAATTAGAATTTTGTGCATAAAATGTGACTTGCAACAGTATCTAAGGTTATTGATTATTTAGCGAAAGCTGGTGTTACTTGTGTAATAATTGCTAAAGGGTTGATGCAGGTCTTAGGCGACAAAATTCATTCTGGTTTAACTGAAATCTAAGAACATGACTTCTAAAAAACTGCCTCACTCTGGCCAGAATGCTACTAGCAATCTACGTAAACAACAGTATCAGAAAAATACTAAAAGCTCAGTTAATCAAACAGTTACACCGCCGAAGATATCATATACTGTTGCCCATGCAATTCCAGGGCGTATACGTTTTCGGATTCCTCGCCTTGGTGGAGATTCTGAGTATGCGAATAAACTTCAGCAATTAATAACATCAGATTCTAGGATTAAAGATGTGCGTATTAATCCTAGTTCAGCATCCCTTGTGATCAGTTATCAACGAGGGAATGTTGCTGATGGTAAAATGCGATCGCATTTAATTCATCTCATCCAAAATGCACCCAATATAGCTTTACCTGCTAAAACCACAACAAAGCCAATTGTGGGAGCTATTTTTGATGCTGTAATCAATTTCATCGATAGTACACGTAACATTAACCAAGCGCGACAAGCTAGTAGCTATCAACAGCCTAAAAAAGACATTTGGGAACGGGTATTAGAGGGTGCCAAAACATTCATCAAGGGCATAAAATCAGCTGTAATGTTTATTTTACCCAACAAGCGATCACCATCGTCAATTAGTGATCGCCAACCACCCTTACAGCCATCCCCACTATAAAAGCAATTCACAATATATAGCCTTAAATTACAGATTCCAAGCTTATATAACAAAACCTTTAAGGGCTATTAAGAGCTTCGGTTGAACAGGCGTATTGCACGGTCGTGCCTTGCAGCTTTGTGGCAAAGCTAGAGTTAGGAAAGTTTCAATTGGTTAATAAATGGTTAAAGTTGGCTAGGAATGAGATTAAAATTAATTTTTACCAATTTACCATTCATAATATCGAGCTAATGGATTTTCTTTTTACTCCTAATTCTTACAATGGGAAATTTACGCCAGAGAACCTTGTTTTTAACGCTAATTTACAGGAATTTACGCATCAGGTTAGTTTAATCTGTGAACTAAGCACCCAAGGTGTAATTTCCCCCGAATCGGCTTACACCGAGATTCAAGTCTTGTTTGAATCGCTTAAGCGTTCCAAACAGCAACTGAGAATTGGCGAAAATCCCTGAAAGTGCAATGCCAAAGATTAACACTTTAAGGCGTAAATTTAATTAGGGTATAAATGACGAGATTGGTGTTGATATGAGATATGCAGCTTAATACCTAGTAGAGGAAAAAGTGGCTGTAGCAACGTGTGATGTAATGAGATTGAATATCGTCCAGTAAATTGGGGAAATATAGTACACAACGTGTTAAATTTAACTCCAACCGCTCTGATTAACTTTTCGTTACATAGTTTTAAATTTCCCTGCCGACTTACTTATACCAAATTTTCATTGAGCATATCATTGGCTCGAAAATTAGTCTAAGAGCTAATTTGATGTCAAAGAAAGCTAGCTTTTGTAACTAGGTATAAACTAAAGCAATTTATTTAAATGCTCAGAAAATCATCATGTAAATATTGATAACAATATCAATTATGCTGGGTTCTCAATTTAATCAAGATTAGTACGATTAAGGTGTAGGAATTTAGGAGTTAAAAATCCTCATGGCTCTTAAAATGATACCTGAATTAGAAGAAGTAGTTGAAGGACTTGGTGTTCCAGGTATTGCTGCAATAGTTCTTCTACCCGTAATTATTCCTGCGGTAGGAGGTATCGGTAAATCCTTAACCAAGGCAACTATCAAAGGTGGAATTGTCCTTTATGAAAAAGGTAAGGGAGTAATTGCAGAAGTTGGTGAAAATTTTGAAGATATCGTTGCTGAAGCCAAGGCTGAACTAGCTGAACAACATACAACTAATATAGAACCTGCCACACAAGAAGGGGAGGTTAGCTAGGGTGTGCTTATAACAAATGAATCTTTTGAGGGATGGGTAAAATATCCGTCCCTTTTCTGTAAAAAATCAATAAAATTACACCTAATCTGAACTAAACAGCATGAGTCTGGAATGTTTTAACATGAATGCCAAAACAACGACCCAGCAACCAATTTAGTATATAAGATCAGATTTTGGCAGTAATATGGGCACAAAAGCCATCAATATTTTTGTTGAGTAAGTGTTCTACTTACATCTGGTGTTTTGAATTTCGTGAAAAACTTATAACCTGAGCCAAGCTAAGTTTGATACTTTTGGGATTTTCTTTACGAATCATCTCTCATCTTATTTAATTTTCAGGCTGTAAAAATGTTTGTAAAAAAAATAATTATCAAATTTATATTTTTGCTGATTTTGTCTTTATTTTTATTTATTAGTGTATTGAATTTAAAAAATGATTCCTATGCTGCTGTCACAGAATCTTTAATAATCAGACAGCAAGGAACGGCAATCAGTGGTAAAAAAATTGAAAATCAGCAACAATTCCATCAGGCCAAAACTCTAGCCGTATTTAATCAGCTAAAAGCACAGGAAGAATTAAATATTTTTCATATTGTTATGGGCGTAATAGCTGGTTTGGTGCTGTTTTTGTATGGTGTAACCAAAATGGCGGAAGGTATGGAAGCACTGGCAGGCGATCGCGTCCGAAATATCCTTCGCAATTTCACTACCAATCCCTTACGAGGAGTGATTACTGGCACAATCGCTACAACAATTTTAGATTCATCATCGGTAACAATCATCATTGTCATTGCGATGGTCAGTGCAGGTTTACTAACTTATTTAGAATCTCTGGGTGTAGTTTTAGGTTCTAATATTGGTACAACCTTCGGAGCGCAAGTTGTTGCTTTTAATATTGACGAATATGCACCCATAGCATTGTTCATCGGTTTTTTATTATTTTTGTTGGGGAGAAATGAACGTCTTAAACAAATTGGCTTAATTGTACTTGGTTTCGGCTTACTCTTTTTTGGTCTTGGTTACATTGAAAATGCCACAGCACCATTTAGAGATTACCCACAGTTTATTAATTGGATGGAGAATTTAGGGCACAACACCTTACAGGGTGCTTTAGTAGGAGGATTATTTACAGTTTTGATTCAATCCTCCTCTGGGACTCTTGCCATTGTCGTCACTTTGGCTAGCCAAGGCTTGATTTCATTACCCACAGGTATTGCCCTCATGCTGGGTGCTGAAGTTGGCACTTGTGCTGATACCCTAGTTGCTACCATTGGGCGTGAACGTCCCGCCATCAGAACGGGAGTATTTCATCTCATATTTAATCTGGCTTCTGCCTCTATCGGGCTTTTGTTTGCCAGTCAATTGGCAGCATTATCTGTCTGGATTTCTACCTTAGCCGGGGCTGGGGATAATGTGGCACGTCAGATTGCTAATGCACAGTTGATCTTCAATTTGCTAGGAGTATTATTAGTGCTGGGATTTTTACCCTGGATTGCCCGTGGATTGGAACGACTAATCCCCGATTAATTAGCTAGAACCCCACGAGCAGAAACTCTAAAAATAATTATCAGGTTGAGCCATTATGGGTAGCGGCCGAGGGGTGGAATGGCAACATTCCCCTCGACTCTACCTCTCGGTGGCTACCCTTTAACTAAGGAAGCTGGTCTAGTTAAATCAGTGAACAGTCAACAGTTATCAGTTATCACGGTTACAGCCTTTAACTGATAACTGGTAACTGATAACTGTTGAGTACCTGAGTTTTTGTCACTGTCACGTTCCCCGATCTAATTATTTCTCAGTACGCATAAAAAGAGACACAGTTATTCCCAACCCGATCACTCCCCAAGCTAAAAAATTAGTCATATTGGAGGAATAATCTAATTGAATTGGTGAAGCATTTGGATTCTGGATTAAAAAATTAATCTTTCCTGCGACAGCTTTGGCTTCTGTCGAGTCTTTTCCATCTTGACCAATTTGGTAACTAATACCTTTTCCTGTTACCCCTAACACCCGAAAAAACTGTATATCCTCACTAGCTCCATCTAGATCAGATCGGATAGCATTAATTATGGCGACTTTTGCCTGTGTAATATTATCAATAGTTTTCTCATCAATTATCTGTTGACTAAATGCTAAACGTTCAGTTATTGTGCAAGATGCAGTTTTCGACTTAGTAGCTTTGCAGATAACAAGTGAACCCCCAGACCCATACCGTAGAATAGTTATACCAATTACAACCAAAGCAGCACCAAAAAATAAGCGCAACAGTATATCAGGTAAATTTTTCATATTTATGCACCTATCTTGGATGGGACATGACGATTACAATCCCTTTGTTATAATTCCCAAATATTTTTCCGTAATAAAAGATAAAATTAGCTTTTTGGGGCAGATATAGCCATTCATCACATCAATATATATCTAGTCGCGCTACACGTTATTAGAAAAAAGTGGAATCGGCAATTAAAAGTGCTTCTACCTCTGCAATGAGATGTTTGCAGAGGTAGAAATTTTTGTTGAATGCTCTCTACAAATCTAGGAAGCTGCACCAGCCTCCGCTACGGCAACCTCTGCATCTGGTTTAGGCTCTTTCACCTTTTTTTCAAAGATTTGAAGCCCAGCATCAACTACCTCAAACCCTTTTTCTGTTCGTTCGCCAAGCTTACCCGATATAGCACCCGCCCAGTCAGCAAACTCAGACGTATTGGTTTCAGCCTTGCGCCAGCTTTTCGCATTAATCAGGGCAGTAAAAACTACACCGTTCTGATCTGTCAGTGATACTTCAACTTTTTTATTCTCTGCTGGTTTAGCTTCAGGTAATGCACCACGCTCATTTAAGTATGAC
Organism: Anabaena sp. UHCC 0399; assembly: GCF_034931465.1. Taxonomy (NCBI): domain Bacteria; kingdom Bacillati; phylum Cyanobacteriota; class Cyanophyceae; order Nostocales; family Nostocaceae; genus Anabaena; species Anabaena sp. UHCC 0399. Next base: position 5,062 of record NZ_JAYGGZ010000080.1, read on the forward strand.
TTCGCTTTTTGCTTGCATAGCTTGCATAACTTACCCCTGGCTCATCAAACATTCAGATTTTTCGCTCCTGATTTTATCAGCCTGAAAGTTGATGATCACAAGGTGTGCAGTAGAAAGTTCATCTTCAAGAGATTAAACAAAGTGAACGCCTTGTATTCCACTTGAAACAGAACCAACACTCAACATTAAATCCACAAAAAAATTTTCCTCATTTTTTTGACATCTAATTAATAATTCCTTTCAACAAATTAAAACTCTTATCAGGCAATAGTTTCAGCATTTATTAATAATAATTACAATTGTGCTTTTATTTATTCATTTATGCAGTTGATGCTAAATCCTCAGACTCACCAATTACACCCAATATTCCCCCCAACTAAACCTAAAAATCCCAATTCATTTGTGACCTTTTTAACTAAGTGTAGAAGATAATTAACAGATATTATCATTAACTCCCAAATCCCCCATAAATCCCAACAGTTACCAAAACTTCTCTCAAATCTCCCGATTTTTAGCCAATCAAATTAAACACGCTTATGAACTCCTAAACTCTGTAATCCATCTTTTTCTGACGCACAGTACGCCATCTTTGGCGGAAAGTTTTTTTCAATTCGGCAGCCAAATCACCAAAAAATCGCGTTCACAGCCCCTCTGTTTACTACTAATAAACTACATAAACACTACAAAAGTAGATTCTGACGTTCACCATTGCTCCCGTCTGACTACAAGAGATTCTTTTTGCTCCCACTCCTACTGCCATAAAAATACCCCCAGAATGCGGGGGCGAATTATGTCCTTGTCCTTCACTTTAAATCTATATAATTAGTGGATTGTTTCTGTCATAATCTCCGCTAAATACATAGATTTAGTGGTTTTTATCCGTTATCAACTCCGATAAATACATAGATTTAGTGGACTTTAAATTAGTAATTTGTATAGTAAACTACAATTTCTCTAGACTATGCTTACACTATGCCTTGACTAATCCCACACTATGCCTACACTAAGCCTTGGGTTTCAATAATTTCTATTTGTGATTTCCCTAAACTATGCCTACACTATGCCGGGACTTAGCCTAGACTATGCGCAGGGAATCGCTATTTTTTATCATCAACAATTCTGCGGTTAAATAATAAAATAACCGTACCCACTACGGTTATTTTGCCTATTTCTCTTTTCAGGCATTTTTACACGGCATTTGGGGCGAAAAATTGAATTTTTTGAGGTGAAGTTATTTTAACAGGGTCTGAGTGAGAGTTGAAGAACTCTTGGCGAATAAGCGACGCAGTGGAGTGGCTCTTGCGGGCTTGCATATCTAATTGGCCTCACCAAAATCTCCATGCCCGTAAGAGCCACCGCTTATTCGAGCGAAGCGGTCAAGAGTTCGTCCGGCTGCTGAATTCAATCAACGCCTTAACCCCCTTGAACGTGGTTTTTGTTCTAATCTCTCCCGTTCCAGTGTTGCCAAAAGCTGCTGATTCCAATCAGTTTCGTCAGGCATAACTATTTGCGCCTGTGGCAGCAACTCCTTGACAGCATGAGCCGCTTCATTCCCCAACTCATCATTATCAAAAGTCACCGCAATTCGCTTGATTGTTCTGAGAAACTCTAACGGTAAGGACTGGGGGCTATCCACTGCCAAATACATGGTTCTGTCTGGAGGTAATCCGTCATGTATCTCCATCTCCAGTGCTGCTACTGACAGGGTATCAATGGGAGATTTACACAAAATCACTCTCTGAATTTCATCGTTTTCATCGCTGTCTTCTCCTCCCAGTCGGAGATAAAACCAACAATCAGCCCGTTTTGTCCCTTTGGCATAACCCATGAAGGTGTTATCTTCTCCCACTGTGCCGCGCACAAATGCACCCATAACTTCCCCAGTCAGAGTCCGCATCCCAAACACAATATTTTTTCGCTCGTCGGCATACAGTAATTCTGACTCTCTCAAGGCTGACACCAAATAATTAGGCAGTCCTCTTGTTTTAGTTAAGTAGTTCTGTACTGAGAGCCATTGATTATCATCTGCTGCTGGGGGTGTAAATTGGGGTCTTGGTTGTTGTTGGGCAATCTCAATTACTTCTTGCTGAGTTTTGGCTATGGCTGCCCTCATCACCCCCGATTCTCCAAATCGGTCATGTAACCAGGAAATCGCTTTTTTGAAATCGCAGTCATTGACGTGCATTACTAAGTCAATTGCACCGCCGCCACCTTTTTGATAACCGGGGGCAAAGTCGTAGAATTTTGACTTATCTATATTAATGATGTGACCGTGACCCTTCCATCTATTTGCTTGGCTGTGGGGTGTGGCTTCATCTAAATGCAGTTCGGCTCGGACAATGCGCTCGCTATAATTTTCCTCTAACCATTGTTTTGATGCAGTTAGCCATGCTTGTACTTTGTCGGCTTCGTAATACCCTGCATTTGTTGGGCAGTCGGGGCGAAAGTATTCTGGTGAGGCTGTTAACAAAATCTCTACGGCATACACTGCATCAGGGCGAATCTTCCGTTTCTGTTCCCCAATCTTTTGGATTACCAAACTATCTAATGTCTCATCGGAATTTTGATTGCCAATGAACCTAATATTGTGTTTGCTCCGGTCAGCGTTGGGGGTTTCTCTTTGTCTGGCGGTGTGCGCTTCACTTCCTCCCAAACTTGACCGCTTTAATTTTTTTATTCGGGCTATAGCGTAAGCCATGCTATCCCCTTTTGTTGTAAAAAACTTCCCGCCGTCGCAGACCCCACGAGCCTTTTTGTCTCGACCGCAGGGAGAGATGGCGCAAGCCACCCGCAGGGCAAAAAAGGTGTAGTGGGTACACTATGCTATGTTACTTGATGTTTGAACCTTTTTTAGTAGATTGTCCCCCAACACCCTACTCGAAAGCTCTGACTCGATTTTTGGGGCAATGGGCAGATTTTATGTCATTTTTTTACATTATTTTGACATCAACTGGCACAATCATGGTACTTTTTTGACATGATGTAAGGTTATCGCTAAATCTAGTCAATAAGGTGGTTTTGGCGTTGTCAATTTCTTCTTTGATTCTGACATGATGTGTCAAAAGTTTATTTGGTTTGTGACATGAGTTGTCAATTTTTTTCTATTTATTGACTTGTTCTGTGACGATTTTATTGATTTCTGACATTTCTTGTTTTTCGCCTGTTTTTTTGATTTTAGCAGTTTTTGAGGTTTTTTCTCTCAAGTGTATATGGCATAAGGCTTTTAGCCATTTTTGGCTTTTTGACTTTTTTACCTGATTTTTAGGACTTTCAAAAATGCTTATTAGGAATACTTGAGAATGAATTTGAGCTAAAGGTCTATATTCCTATCGATTTACTGGACTTTGATTATGGATCACAAAGAATCGGTTGATTTTTTCTTTCGCTATCGTCCGGCGGCTAATAGTCCTGATGGTGTTTTACTCCGCTATCTGCTCAGTTTTAATTCGACTCAACGCAAGCAGATGATTTTAAAGGCTCTCCGGGCTTTCTATCTGGTGGCTGCCTACGGTGATTTAGGTGAGTTTCAAGAGTTTTCTGATGTTCAAGAACTGGTGGCACTCCTCAAACAGACTTATGGTGAGGGTGCTTTTGCTTCTCTTGACCATTCTTTGAGTCTCACTGTTAACATTGGCGTTTGTTATTCTGGTGTTTCTACTTTGGCTGATGAAGATGATGATGATAATGATGATGATTGGCTTTAAATCAGTTATCAGTTATCAGTTATCAGTTATCAGTTATCAAGGCATAGGGTGTGGTGTGGAGAATGCACCAACGCCTGACACCACTTGGTGTGGTGTTCCGCCAGGGATAAATAGATCACTGTTTACTGTTTACTGTTCACTGTCAAGAGGGGTCATCTTTCCGTAGGCGATGGACACGAACTATGGTGAGGCCTGAGCTTGGGGATGGGGCAGAGCATCGTCACTCTCTCAACAATTGATGATGCTCAGTATAGAAATCAGGCTTTGGGCTTGAGTTGCTTCACAGCCTTGCGCTCTTCTGGGGTTAACTCCTGCCATACAGCAGCTTTAAATTCATCAGTCCACTCTTCTAACAGTGCTTCCATCAGTTCCCAAGATTGATCCGCGATGCACTCCCTAATCAGGAGTGCATTCACAACTACTGCCTGTGTTTGATCTACAAATAGGGAGGTGGAACAGGGGGTGGAACGGGGGGTGGAACACTCTTCTATTACTTGTGGTGACTGGGTTTGCGGCTCATCTACAAGTTGTTCCACCCCCTGTCCCTCTAAACTTTTTTCATTTTTTTCTAGCGGTTCTATTTCTAGCGGTTCTATTTCTAGCGGTTCTATTTCTTGGGGTGTTACTTCTAGCAGTGTTTCTGGGGTAGTTTCATTATTGCTCTCAAAATTTGGAAAAGTTTGAGGGGAATTGGTGGAACAGGTGGAACACTCTGGCTGTAAGTCATGTTTTACAAGGGGTTGAGGGTGTTCCACCTCCTGTTCCACCCCCCGTTCCACCTCTTGTTCCACCTCTTGTTGGGGTCGAATCCAGGGACGAATTAACCGACCGTTTACCCGTTTGCGATCGCCTCTTGTCCAGCCGTGAGAACGTAAGATAGCCGCTACTCGGTTCTGTTCGGCTTTACTCTGCTTGGCTAACTCAATCTTGAGAACATCGCTGAGGATTTCGCCTACAGATACTTCCTTGTGCAACTCAGCCCAAGCCATTACCGCCTCTTCCCATGTGTCGGTGCTTTGGTATTGTTTATTGGCTGCATCTAACCATTCATCTTCTGTGTCGGTCAGTCGCCATTGTTCACCATTGCGGTAGGCTGCTACCGCCGTTGCCCAAATTAAATCCCGTTCTTGCTCTAGCAGGTGGATGGGTATTTTCTTGAATAAAACCTTAATTACCCAAAAGCGACGTTCCCCAGTGGGGTCATAGAGAAATTCATCTAAATTGGTAGTTCCTACTAGGATAGATGGACGGGGGAAATCTTCAATATCAGTACCGTAGGGACGGCGCATGGAGTCTTTCTTTCTGGACAGAAACGCTTTGAGTTGGGAGACATCCTTTTTCTTGTAGGCGTTCTCAAATTCGGCATATTCTAAAATCCAATACTGGCTGATTTTTAAAATTTCGTCTTTTTCTGTGCCGTTGAGGTCATCGGTGAAAAACTCTTCCCCGGCTAAAATTTCCCAGAATGTGGATTTGAGGGATTTCTGCTTACCTTGGAGGATGGTAATTTCATCGTGTTTACACCCCGGCTCGAATGCCCTGGCTACAGCTGCTATTAACGTGCGTTTCATCAATGCGGCGTGTAGGGGGTCATTAGTCCCGAAGTAACGTTCGGCTAATTTATCCAAGAAATTGACATCTACGTTGGGGTAACGCCCTTCGACTGATTCTAAATACTCCACTACTGGATTGTATGGGTTAGCTAGAGCTAGTTCTAAGACAACGCTTTTAGCTTGTTCCTTGCTGATATCGATATGAATATGAATCGCCACTTTTAAATCAATGCGGTCAAGTGGTAGTCGTTGACCGTCGAGTTCTACTTGCTTTTTGAGGGTATTCCAGCGTAGGCGACCGCCCCAAACGGCACGGATAGCATTCAATTTTTGCTCCAGTTTACTTTCGGTTGGCCTATCCCGGTCAGCCTCTAGTTCCAGGGTTTTATTCAGCGCATCAACTACAATTCGTCTATCCTCAATGGCTTGTAGGATGTCTTCGGCTGTTGCTCCGTCGTCTATCCAGTCTTGAATATCCAATCCGCCATGTTTGGGTAAGTGTGTCCAGTAAAAATCACTGGGTGGGGCATACAACCACTTGGCATCTGGGAAGTCTTCATTAATATCTTCCATGTGCTTTAGCCCTGGTTCGTCACGGTCGGGACAGAGAACTAAGTTAGCATTTTCTAAAGCACTTTGGTAGTTGCCGTAGGAGCGATACTTGCCAGCACCGCCGATGTTGGTAGTGGCTGCTATGTCTCTTGCCCAAAGGCTATCAGCTAGGCGTTCTCCCTCAACTACAAATACCGGTTTACCCGCCGCGATCGCTTCCCTGACTTCGGCGTAACGATAGATGGTGATTTGTTGCTGGTGGGAGCGTTTTTGTTCTGGTGAAAAGTCTTTGGCTTTCGTCCAACGTGTTCCGTCCCAATATTCCTGAAAGACATCCTTATCTTTGGTCTTACCTGGACGAATGATTGTGACCTTAATTAAGGGATTACTTTCTGTATCCGTGTAAACGTATTCTTCCTTGCCTTGGGGACGTGGTGATTTTTTGGCTGTGGCTGGTGCGTAGTATGGTTTGCCGTTGCGGTCGGTTTTAGATGTTCGCTCCCACCCAGTAGCGGGTTCAGCGTCTCGGTTGCAGACTGTTAGTTCGCCGATGGAGTAGCACCAGTCTGGTTTTCCACAGTGGGGGCAGGGTGAATGCTTTGTAACTTCTATCGGTTTAGAGGCGATTTCCCCTGGTGCAATGGAGGGGTTAACGGTCTTGTTTCCTTTTAACAGGTTTACCATTGTGAAATCCTTTTGAGGTAAATGCGTGGGTTTTACCTCCCTTGAAGATTCGCCAAGGCTTTCATCAAATTTCTCTATAACCTGTTGCGGCAGTTCCTTCTAACTGTTACCATTGGGTTATAAAGAAATTTAAATACATTCTTTTGAGGTGTGTCTTCTGGGACTGCAAACCAACTTGCGCTAACAAGTTGAGTCCAGGGAGGCATTCTTTTCTTATGTATATCTGGTGAAGATTACTTAGAAAAGATGAACTATGAATATAGTTCTTTCTCATCATAAGTTATATTCATTTAAAATAGATAGTAAATTTGCAAAATGCAAAAAGAAAATAATCAATTGATTATCTTGAATCAAATATATAGCAAGAGTTATAAACTATTTTAATTATTATTAAAAAACAAGTTTATATCGCCTTACCAAAAATTTTAGTAAGGTTATATGAAAATAATTTTGCTTATCTGACGCGCTCTTTGAGGATTGAGTCTGTAGCAATTTAACTACAATAGCAGTACATAAATACTAATATTAATCCTTATGTACTGAGTGAAGGTGTATGACAATCACTACTCATCCTCTGGGATTTCCAAACCACGACTTAGTAAACCATCCTTAATTAAAAGTGTGGCCATCTGCGAAACTGTGCGGCTTTCCTTTTTGGCTAACTCCGTAATGAGGTTATAAATCGCCATAGGAGTAACAACACTAAACTTCTTACCTTTATACATCAGATCAGACAATAGCAGACAATATCATCAGTGTAACTAATAGTTCTGCGGAAATCTATAAGTTTTTAATCTGATACTATCTGCTAATAGCAGTAAATAGCTGCTATACTCTAATCATAGACGCTAAACGAATACACATAAAAGTCAAACGCCTAGCGTTATCCAAACACAGGTTTCTCAAAAGTTTATCTAAAAAATGACATCTAGGTTGTAGCTACCCTCAAAGGTTAGCAACAGCCGCATCTATATATATGTAATGCGGTTGCTACTAGCTTCATAGGAGAAAGCAAGTGTACAACATTTACTTTGCAGATATTGGCAACTTCACCAGCATCACCGCCCTCAAAGGTGAAAAGCCTCGCGTCATTCGCTCAGTATTTCAAGATGTCACCTATACCAGTGCTAGGGACATAGACACCGACGATTCCCCCAGCGTCAAACTAGACAACAAAGTATTAGTCCTGGGAGAACGAGCCACCAAACAGAAAAACCCCCAAACCGCCGCCGAGAGAGGCAAGCAGCTACCAGAATTTGTCAAACCCTTCACCCTAGCAGGCTTGCGCTCTGATTTTGAAGGTACTGTCAGGTTCTTAGTCCCAGAACGAAATCAATGGGATGAAGACACCATCCGTCAAACTCTGATTGCCGACCATCAAATCACAGTTAATGGCAGAACCTATAAACACCGCATCAAAAACATTGAATTTTACCTAGAAACTGATGTAGCAGTTGTCAACGGTTACAAAAAAGGCTTACTCGACCTAGAAGGCGACACACTCGCCATCGACATTGGCGGAGGCACAACCAACTACTGTGTCATGACTCCCAATAGTGAAATCCTCACCCGGCGTTCAATCCCCAAAGTGGGCGGTGTGTCCTTAGCTAACGACATCATCAACTCTGACCTAATGCAGAGTTACGCCAAGCGGGATAACGTCGCCTTCAAAGTAGCAAAGATGATGGATTCCATTGCTGACGGTTCTTTCACCTACGGACGCAAGTATGATTTCAGTTCCGTCTTTCCTAGCTTGTTAGAAAACTGGTTTAACGCCCTGATGGACAGCATTACCACAGCCGCAAATGACTATCTGGCAGATGTCACCAACATCATGCTCATAGGTGGATGTGCCAACTTAGTACGTCATAAACTGAGTACCAAACCAGGGTTTTATATTCCAGTTGACCCCCATCTATCAAACATTCAAGCATTGTTGGCCATGTGAAGAAATGCAAGTACGATTAGCGGCGCAAGTTGCCGCCAAAGTCGAGGGAATCAGAACTGCACTCAACTATTCCAAACTGAGTGACACCGTAAATCTCCTGTTGGATGCCATTAAGCATCAATGGAACTTAAATCTTGTTTATCAGCCCCAAACTGGGACATTTAAACTCAAAGTCAGACTAGATGAACGGCATATTCAATGGGTGTCCCAATATGCAACAGAAAGAGGAATTAATGCTACATCTGCCACCAATTTGTTGATTAGTGAATATTTATCAGGCAACAGCGTTAATTTTTCACCCCAACCACCAGCAACAGTGGCTACTGATAGCAATCCCATTCCACAAGCATCAAACCAAGAACCAAACATAGAAAAACCGAAAGGACAGACATTAATTAGGAGTCTGAAGTTATGAGTCAAACGCGCGTAGTCCTAGACGAAAAGCATTTACCAAAGGCCAAAGAAATCATTGAACAAACAGGAATCAACACATACTCGCAGTTATTTACCATCCTGTTGGTTAACTATGGCGACACCTTAGTGAAGTCTTTAAGAGGTAGCGATGAGTAACTTAAGTAGGGTTCATGACAGCACTTGGTTATCGTCAACGAAAGTTTATCAGATTGACCGAACGCTGTATTGCTATCTCTATAAAACAGGCACAATCCCAGCACCACAATTTATTTTTCGCCCACTAGCGGGACAACGAAAAAAAGCAGATTTAAAGCTGAATCACAAAGCTTTAACTACTCGTTGTTATGAGGTTGAGGGTGTCAAACAATTGTAGATTGCAGATTTTAGATTTGAGATTGAAACAAGCTAAAAATACTTGGGCAAGTGTTTATTCAATCTGCAATCTGCCATCTTCAATCTCCAATCTTATCGGTGACTACAAAGAGTTCTGTACTTTCTCAAGAATCATTGCAATTATCAATATTTTGATGAGGTGAATTATGCAGAATCAACCACTACCAGAATTGATTGCACAAACCCAACAATTACTCACCCAAATCAGACAACATCCCCAATTTCTAGCACTGCAAATTGATGCAGATGTCACAATCGGTGACGTTACCCAATTTCTCAACGCACTGGGCTGGGAAGCAACAGCCTGTGTTGTGGATGTGAAGAGAGAAGGATTTTTTCAGTGATGGGGAGAGCGAACGCTTGACTGGACACCGAGCGATCGCCCTCTGGTTGTTAAACAACACACAAAAATTTTACCAAGATGAACAACGAGAATCTATTTATCGCCGCATTAAACGCACTAACTAACAATGGATGCCCGTCAGATTTGGCACAAGAGGCAGCGCAAATCGTAGCTAACGATGATCCATACCAACCAGACTTAGGCAGAACACCAGAGCAGCAACAAATCATTCGAGAAACACTGCCATACCTGCAATCTGGAATCTATGACCAGTTTGAAACCATTGACTCAACACCAAACCCTTTAACTCACGGTCAGTTTTTAGGCAATTTTGGCTCTGAACTACCAGACGAAACTATTTGGAGACTTGGGGAAGGCGATTCAACAGCACTAAACAATATCACTGATGACGCAACTAGAGACAAAGCAAACAACATCTTTACAAGATTGGAAGAACTAGGAGCGTGGGAGTGATGAACCGAACCGTAAAACTCAAACTGGATGCACCCATCACCTATGCTGCCTTACAGTCCTTAACCAACATCAGCCAAGAAACCATATTCCAAGCCCTAGACGGCAACGAGACAGCCGCCGCCGAGGTGGCAGACTTCCGCATCAAACAAACTCAACGCGCCCAAAACGCCAAAGCCGTATTCGGTAATCTCAGCCAAGGTTTAAAAGCAACCGAGACAGTCATGGCAGAAGAAACCCAGTTTCTCACCGCCGCAGGTACTAGCATCAACAAAATGGCTGATGGTTGGTCACAGGTCAGAGTTAGTGATGCCCGTTTAGGCTATGGACTACAGCAAAAAGTGATTGCATCTGACAACCAGCTAGCCCAAGAACAGTTTCGGCATGGGCGGACACTTAACTTATTGGGTGAGTCGCACCGTGCCACGCTCAGAGGGATTGAGATTGACGCTACCAAGGCACAATCTCAGGTTTGGCAGCAGGTAAAAGACAAGCAACAAGGACTTTCACCCGCAGACCGAGCCAAAGAAACCCTAAAAGATATTCACAGACACGGTTCTAACGCTGTTAATCGTGCCAAAGGTTTCTTTAGACGGTTGATTGACTAAACGCACAAGCCCAGGCGCAAAACCTGGGCTAATCTCTTCCCAAAGGTGTTGCCAATGTTAACCAACAATCAAAAACAAACACCAATTTACTTTGATGCAGAGATTGTGGACGAGCGTATACAGTCTGTAGATGGTGAACAGTACGACTCGGAACAAGTACAACAGGAGATTGCTGAAACTGACAGCAGTATCACCATAATTCGAGGCATTGCTCAAGGTGCATTCCTAGCAGGATTGCAAATCACATCAACCCAATATCTCTACCTTGCTGGCAGCATTGGCTTATTCCCCGCCGTCATTGCTGGCTTACCCGTTGGGGCATCCTTGGCGGCTACCCTCTGCTACTTGCGATTTCACAACAGCATCATTCCCCAAATCAGCGACCGCCAAAAATTTGGCATTGGTGTAATTCGTAGTGCCACCCTGGCAGCTAGTTCATGGAAGTTGACAGGCGATGCCCAAGACATGGACAAAATAGCCCGTAACAGTTTTTCTACCGTAACTGAACAGGTAAAAGCCTATGAGGGCATCGAGAAACCTAAAGAAACTAATTACGGGTTATTTCTTGGGTTAGCCGCCGTTGTTTCTGTTGTCCTATTTTTCTACTGGCGTAAGAAATGAAAGACATAAAACCATCAGAACTTAACCAGCGTCGTTATAGTCTGCCACTGCGTCTAAATCTGCTGATGATGACATCGGTACTAGGCGCGGTGATTTGTGTTGTGGTAGGACATTTAGGGGACGGGATAGCCAAGAAAGAACTGTGCTTTTATCCTAAATCAGCCAGGATACACGATGCACCGCTAGAGGCAGAGGGAGACACAGAGCATTTACTTTTAGGTAATAAGTATTGCCGATATGAACAGCGATCGCTTCTCCCGCAACCCTACCTAAAGGCTAATCAGTACCGCACCAGCAACCCCAACTATAACGAATGGGCATTTCTCCAGCATGAAAGCTTATATGTATTCCGAGAACTGCCAGCCGATAACCCGTTTAAGATTCACTTTGGCATAGGGGCAATGGTGTTGGGGGGAATCGGTCTGTTGTTGACAAGTAAAGCCAAAGACTATCTCAGCGACATTAGACCCCACTACCGCGCTACTAAACAATTTGAGGGTGTGAAAGCGTCTTACAGTGTAAGACTTGGTGAGCAATTGTTAGACCTATCTGGTAACGAACTGTTGAAATACTTGCGTGGTATCAAGATTGCTGAGGCTAGACAGCAGTTTATCGCCAGCATTACCCCACCCCAGCAGACAGCTTTACTCATGGCGATGTCGGCTGATGATTATTATGACTTTGGCCATTTGCTGGACGGTGGGGCAAGTTTTTCTAAATTCGAGCCACAGCAACAGCCAACCGCACAGCTACCACATGGTACACCTGGAACTGTGGATGAGCAAGCCCAGCAGCCAGTTATTGCACCCGACAATCACACCGCATGGGTGCAAAACCTCATCAAACAAACTGCCCTGATTTGGGGCAACCAAGGAGGCGGGAAGTCTTGGCTGGCTCGTTATGTCGTCAAACAGAAAAAACAGGCAGGCTACCGAGTTATTGTCCTTGACCCTGACAGTAATAAAGCAGAATGGCGAGGAGTTGAAAGTTATCACTCCTGGGAGGATATCGAACAACAAATCCGCGAATACGTTGAGGAATTGGAACAAAGGTTAAAAACTTTCAATAACTCATCTTTAAGTGAAGACCAATGGAGGCAGAAGCTTTGGAGCGAGGGCAAAGCTTCTGCCTTCATCTGTGAGGAGGCCACCACCTACGGCGACTTCATCAAGGATGCTGAACTGTTAGATAAGTTCGGCAAGCTGGCGTTAACCAAATCCAGAAAACAGGAGATGCCTTTAACTGTCGTAGCTCACAACAATACCCAGACTTGTTTATTTGGGATTAAAGGCTTACATAATCTCGTTTCTAAAATGCTGCAAGTTGAATGTTTGGCACAGGTAGATCCAGTAACATTACAGCCCAAATCTACTGGTAAAGCCAAGGTAAAACTCGATAGTTCTAACGAATGGATATTAGTTGAACTGCCCACAATGACTGCAAAAATATCTGATTTTAGTGACACTGTATCAGCAGCACAAGCTAACCCGAATCCCCCCATTGATAAAGCCACATTGGAACGGATTTATGAACTAGAAATCAATATTGGTGAGCAGGCAGGTGACACCCAAAATCCACCTAATAAACTTTCATTAATGGCGCAAAAGTTATATGAATATCTCACCAGAACTGAACGAATACAGGCTGATGTAAGAGAGTTTAAAAGTAACTTTAAAGTGAATGGTGAGAGATTTACTGTTGAGCAAATCAAGGGCTGGATGTACGAAATTGTGGGGGCAGGTTTAGCAGACTGGATAGGCGACGGTATTATCAAGCTCAATCAAATTTGACTGCTTTTGGTGTAGGCGTGTCTGCCTACAAAAACCAGCTTTTTTCAAAGACACTCCTCACCAGACACCACAGACACCAAAGCTTCAAACCCTTATAGAGCATAGACACCAGCAGACACAATCCCAGACACGACCCAGACACCAAGTGTCTAGATGGTGTCCGGTATACACCAATAATAAATCAGTCGATAAATAGCAATCTATTATTAGATAATTATCAAAACAATGCTAATAGTTTTAATTATTATATGTTGTTAAATCATCACCCAATTTTATCAAGACAAATCTCATAGGAATCTACTTTAATAAAGCAGTAATTATTGCCAGTATGTGACTTGGAACTTGTCTGATAGAGTTCCAGCTTCAAGTCAACACTCCAACTATTGTGAAATGGCAGGCACTCTTGAATTTCCTGATTCCTGGGTAACTCTGTTGCGCTTGGCAGTCAGATAAAGCTTGATCTCCTCAAGTTGCTGCATTTTCTTAGTAATCTCCTCAAGTTTGCGATCAATGATTTTCAACTTTTCCGAGATCGGCATCGAAAAGTTTCCCCAAGTTTCAATTAGATGCTTAATCTCGTTGAGCGTGAATCCCAGAGATTTACCCTGCGTAATGATGACAATTCGTTCCAGCATTTCTGGACTAAATTCCATATACGTTCTCGTCCCTGCTTGTCGTGCTTTCGCCTCAATCAGTCCTATTTTTTCGTAAAAACGAATCGTGTCTTTTGATAACCCTGTTTTCTTAGACAATTCACCGATCAGCATGGTAGCAACCTAAATCTTTTAAAACCTACTTGACTGTGGAGTATACTCCATAGTCTACGCTGCTTGATATCAACATCTAGAACTTTGGAAGTGATATCAAGAATGAGCAAAACCGTTTTAATCACAGGTGCTTCTAGTGGAATTGGCGAGGCAACCGCGAAGTATTTTCTTCAGAAAGGCTGGAATGTGGCAGCAACGATGCGCTCGCCTACTAAAGCAGGTCATTGGGCAACCGCCCAAAATGTCATTTGTCCCCAGCTCGATCTCACACGGACAGAAACGATCAAGGCTGCTATCCATGAGACACTGGAGCAGTTTGGGCGAATTGACGTGCTGGTGAATAATGCTGGATATGCCTTGCTGGGTCCTCTGGAAGGAGTGACATCTGAGCAATTGCATTACCAGTTTCAGACCAATTTTTTTGGACTGGTAACTACCATTCAAACCGTTCTGCCAATTTTACGTCAGCAGGGTGGAGGCACAATCGTCAATGTTGCATCGATCGGCGGTCGTCTTGCCTTTGCCCTTACCTCTCCTTACCACGCAACGAAATGGGCGGTAGAAGGGCTATCTGAGTCGTTACGCTATGAGCTACG
>NZ_JAYGGZ010000081.1:0-19020 GCF_034931465.1 Anabaena sp. UHCC 0399
GTGAGGGGTAAGAGATTTAAAACACTGGCCATTTCAGCACTTCGCTCAACCAATGGACTAGGCGTTTCCATCCCCGTGAGGGGTAAGAGATTTAAAACTTGCAGGATTTGGCATTAGTCCAAAACGATGGAAGCAGTTTCCATCCCCGTGAGGGGTAAGAGATTTAAAACCAGATCTCCCTTTAGGAGAGTGGTCTTTTACTCTTTGTTTCCATCCCCGTGAGGGGTAAGAGATTTAAAACCGGATTTCTGCAATACGACGCTCATAATGCCTTTTGGTTTCCATCCCCGTGAGGGGTAAGAGATTTAAAACTGCCATCGGTTGTGCAACCGATTGCGCAAATGGCTAGTCGTTTCCATCCCCGTGAGGGGTAAGAGATTTAAAACGTATAGAGGTCTTCCGATTGATAGGACTAGAGTCCTCATGTTTCCATCCCCGTGAGGGGTAAGAGATTTAAAACGGGTTGAAGGAAACAACCCATGTCTGACACAAATTCTTTGTTTCCATCCCCGTGAGGGGTAAGAGATTTAAAACGAAAATCTCGCCGCTCACAACGACCGTATGGTTGCAGAAAGTTTCCATCCCCGTGAGGGGTAAGAGATTTAAAACCTTCTTAGAACTAAAGCAAAAGGTTCTTGAGATAGTGAACAGTTTCCATCCCCGTGAGGGGTAAGAGATTTAAAACTGTTTAGCTGCACACATTCTAACATTTATCGTTCAAAAGTTTCCATCCCCGTGAGGGGTAAGAGATTTAAAACTCGATAAAGCCTTTACTGACACACAAGAATGTTATTTGTTTCCATCCCCGTGAGGGGTAAGAGATTTAAAACTTTTAAGATAAAGTTGGATAATCCAACAATTCTTATTTGTTTCCATCCCCGTGAGGGGTAAGAGATTTAAAACTTTCAGAGTTGGCGTCGGTGCATCCGTTGCCACCGTAGTAGTTTCCATCCCCGTGAGGGGTAAGAGATTTAAAACATGACGGCGAGTGGACCGGCACCGATCCAGAAATGGGTTTCCATCCCCGTGAGGGGTAAGAGATTTAAAACTAGTTGGAAAAGCAATTGCTGCCGGCGCTCAAATTTGTTTCCATCCCCGTGAGGGGTAAGAGATTTAAAACATTATCAGGCAGTGTGCAAGCTGCCAGGTTTTTCTAAATAGTTTCCATCCCCGTGAGGGGTAAGAGATTTAAAACATGAATTTTGAAAAAATTTTAGGATACCTTTCTCTGGTTTCCATCCCCGTGAGGGGTAAGAGATTTAAAACGATGAAGCCCATGAATGCACAACTGGTCAGGCTCACGTTTCCATCCCCGTGAGGGGTAAGAGATTTAAAACTTTGTATTGATTGGGCAGTTTTGCCCTTCTTTTTAAAGTTTCCATCCCCGTGAGGGGTAAGAGATTTAAAACAAAAAAAATTCTTGAGAAGTGCGATTGTATTCAGCTTTCGTTTCCATCCCCGTGAGGGGTAAGAGATTTAAAACCTTTAATGAATGACGGTGTTGTTGCTCTAGGAGAGTTTCCATCCCCGTGAGGGGTAAGAGATTTAAAACCTATTAGAATTAATACAAGCCTTTATAAAAGGCTATAACAACGTTTCCATCCCCGTGAGGGGTAAGAGATTTAAAACACCACTTCTATAAGTAATAATTCAGCCAATGAATATAGTGGAGTTTCCATCCCCGTGAGGGGTAAGAGATTTAAAACACAAATTTCCAGAAGCATGGGCAAATTTATTTCCTGTTTCCATCCCCGTGAGGGGTAAGAGATTTAAAACGATTTGTAGTTGTCCAACAAGCAAGGCCTGCTCTATTAGGGTTTCCATCCCCGTGAGGGGTAAGAGATTTAAAACCCTACTGTTACAGAAGGCTTACCAAATAAGGCTTACAGAACTGTAAAACTGAGGGGGGTCGATTTTACCTGTCAATAGACCATAGTTATTGAGAATAACTACATCCTGGAAGTAACTCAAACCCTTATACAGTGAGGCATCTGAGGGGGTCTACGAAATAATCAGCCTTTCGGCGTTTGTACAACCCCCTCAGTTTACACTTCTTAACAAAATAGCTTTCGGAAACTAACTATTAAGTTAAAAGCCGAGAATATTTACTGATTAAATTTTCAAGGTGCAGATGTTGGTATAAACAATACCATAGCAACTGGAGAAATGCAATCTTTCCATTAAGGTTTCCAAATCATGGGTCGATAGATTTTTACCTCTCCCATCAAACAAGCTACATACTCCCGCACTTGTAACTCTAAACACCTGCGAAAGCTAACTTTATATCCTGTATTTGGGTGTGTTAACTCAGATTGCAGCTTTTCTTCCCAGTGCTTGAGAAACTTTTTCAACGCATGGGGTTGAAGATATACACCGCTTCTTTCATCAGGAAGAGTAAAATCGTCTGCTGTGAAAATATTGGAATTAATCAAATAAGCAACTAAAGAATCAACTAGTTGAGCGCGAAATTCTTCCATTAAATCGCTAACTAAAGCTGGATGATTATCGCGGGGGACATGAAGATTACCAAAGTGACTGTGCAATCCTACAGCTTGGATAAATGAAAAAACATTTTGGCTAAGTAATGTATATCCTAAACTTAAAAGGCTATTAACTGGATCAGTCGGTGGACGCTTGGTACGTTTCTCAAATTTAAACGCCCCAGAGAATAAAGTTCCCAATGCTTGAAAATAAACTGTTGCTGCTCTTCCCTCATACCCTCGCAAAGCATCCATAGTTTCTGCAAACGGTAATTTATCCATCAAAACATCTAAATCTTTTATTGCTTGTTTGACAAGATGATCATCAAATTCCGGTGATTTTCTGCGATTTAACCTCATTAATAATATTCGAGAGTTATGGATTTTAGCTGTGACAATTACCTCTGCTTGAGTGCGTGTAAATTCAGGATTTTGACAACGCTCAACCTGTAAAATCAAATATTCAACTTTCGCATCACCTTCTGTTTGTAACCTGCCAAAATATCTGCCCTTCTGCGATAAATACATAATCGGAATCCGTCGCCGCAACGCCATACTCACAGCACCATGCGATACATTACAACAACCAAACAACACCACATTACTCACCCGCATCACTGGGACTTTAATTCGTAATTCTCCCTGATAAAAAACTTGGAACTGCTGATTTTTGACACTTAAATACGCGCCTTGGTCGGTTATATATAAAGTAGTCATGGTTTCCTGCCAATAATGAGATAGAGATGCTTTAGGAAAATTAATTGGTTTGTCAATACTGCAAGCTTTGGGAGGACGAGAAACTGGTTTTGCTGGTCTGGGTTTACGGCGAAAATAAGGCGTACCTGAATCATTAATTACCCATTCCCCAGGGCGTACAGGTTCAGGTGGTGGTGGTGCATAAACTTCACCGCCAGCAAAGCGATAACCCAAGAAAGTAAACTCATCCTTGGGAGTAAAAATCTGTGTTTTCTCTGGTTGGAGAGTTAAATAAACTTCTCCTAACCAAACGGTAATTTTGTCAAGGATACGATTGGCTTCTTGCCAACTATTACAAGCGATAACAAAATCATCTCCATACCTGACTAAGTTAATTCCTTGACTGAGACATTTTCGATCAAAACTCGTGAGATATAAATTAGCTAAAGCACCAGAAAGTATCCCACCTTGTAAAACTCCCTTGCCAAAATTGCGATATTGTCCAGCAATGATGATTCCTGATTTCAACTGTTGTTCTAGCAACTGTAATATAGTTGGTTCAAGCGATAATTCCTCCAAGAAAGTTAACAACAATGCCCAAGAAAGATTATCAAAAAAATCAGCAACATCAGCTTTGATTATCCATTTTGGTTGATATTGGTAATACCCGTATAAATGCTGTACTGCTTGCTGAATACTGTGTCCAGGACGATAAGCATAGCTGCAATCTAGAAACGTATCTTCTAAAGGAAAATACAACTCATCAAGTAGCAGACGTTGAATAATTCTATCCAACACAGTATGGATACCAATTAATCGTTTACTGCCATTTTTTTTAGGTATATAAAACCCTTTAGCGGGACTAGCGGTGTAAGTTTCATGGCTGAGTTGATAGGCGATATTCTGTAATTGCTCCGCCGCCATCGACTCGAACAAATCAACAGAAATCCCATCAACACCCGCGCTTTTACTTCCCGCACGCACTTGTAACCATGCGAAATTGAGGTGTTCAATAGTGAACATGGTGAAAAATTAAAAGTTAAAAGTTAAAAGGTAAAAGTGGTACTGACTTTTTACGGGGTCTAAAAAACCCCTCTCCAAACCTCTCCCCTACAAGGCTACGGTGTACACACAAGTCTGATCACCTCATCCCCTATCGTTTCGATCCCCCCTAACCCCCCTTAAAAAAGGGGGAACTAGAATCAAAGTCCCCCTTTTGAAGGGGGATTTAGGGGGATCAAACCACATTTTGCACTCAGCATAGAGATGTGTGTACACCGTAGCCTACAAGGAGAGAGGCTTTGATTATTGCTCCCCTTCCCTACAAGGGAAGGGGTTGGGGGTTAGGTTTTGTGTTAACTTTTCTACATAACGTAAAAAGGCAAAAGTGATAGGGTATGTTACGGCTACGTCAAAATTTGATGGTTAGAAATAGCATCAATTAGCCGTAACGCAGCAAAATCATCTAATTGCAATTACGAATTGCTTTAACTACCTTGAATTTAATTGTTGCAGTGTTATATATGAGTTCATGTATGGGTTATTGACTCTCATATATGAGTTCGTATATGACTTAAAAATCTCAACTGAAAATAATTCCAGAATAAGCAAAAGCAGATATTGCTTTCTCAAACTGGAGTTTGCTTACTCATTTCAGTAGATTTAGCAAGCAAAAGCAGATATTGCTTTCTCAAACTGGAGTTTGCTTACTCATTTCAGTAGATTTAGCAAGTAAAAGCAGATATTGCTTTCTCAAACTGGAGTTTGCTTGCTCATTTCAGTAGATTTAGCAAGCAAAAGCAGATATTGCTTTGTAGATAAGGTTTAACGGTATCTGGAAAACCTCTCTCTAAATCTCTCTCCTGCGAGGAGAGAGACTTTGAAATCCTGGTTTGGAAGTTAGATTTTCCGTGGACTTTTCTACATGATGTGAAAAGTCAGGGATTAAGGGGGATAATCCGACTTGTGTATACACTTAAGCTAAAATTCTTTTACCTTTTTACTTTTAACTTTTTACTTATTATGAGTCGGAGTCTGGTTGCATCACCGGAAGGGATTAAACTGGCAAGAAAAGCGTTCAAAGCCACAGGGTTAACCCAAACAGATTTTGCGATAGAGGTAAAATTAGGTTACACAACTGTTAGTAATTTCCTCAACGGTAAACCGATATATCGCACAAATTTTCAAGAGATATGCCTTTTTCTGGACTTAGACTGGAAAGATATCGCTGTATTGGGTGAAACCGAACCCGAAGAACTCACACCCCTCGATAGCCTTTGGCAACAACTGCAATTATTGAGTTCTCCTACTGAACAAATGGGACTAGTTTTAGTCAAAGAAGAAACACTAGGTTGGGGGAAGAAAATACCGAGTCGTTACGAAAAATCAGTGCAGGTGGGTAATTATATTCGTTTTGAAGTCAACTTAGAAACTTCTGGATATTTAATACTGTTGCAAAAAGATACATCAGGACAACTATGGTGTTTTTGTCCTTCGTGTTATGCTTCCCAGCCGCACTTGAATACTGGTAAAACAACCTTACCCCAAGAAGGTTCACCAATTACATCTTTCCCCATTGAAGGTGAACCAGGTAAAGAAGAAATCATTGCAGTTTTCACTAAGGAACTACCTACATTAGACTGGCTACCACCAGGAGATAACGAGCCTTTGGAATTACAAGCCAGTCATCTGGCGGCGTTACTGGAATATGTAGGTGAAAGCGGAGAATGTCAACTTTTATATACACACTACATGGTGACTCCTCAGTAATCAAGTGTAATTTATCACAACTTGATGCAAATTGAAGTCACAGCTACATAAACAAAAATACCTACTTAGGTTGAAAATCATCAATTTAGAACGTTAACAATTATGAAATAGATTGACTTTGATAGTTTCTTTTCATACAATTTTTTCTTAAGCATTACTGAACCATGAAAATTCAATAATATCTAGATCAAGTATTTCCATTTACTCTGATTCATCTGGCAAAATTATAAATTTTTGTTGCATGATCAGCATCTGAGGGGGTCAGACAACGGCTGAAACCCTTATTCTTACGTTGACCCCCTCAGATGGCTTGCTGAGTAAGCGTTTGAGGTGTGCCGAAGTTCCGCTTATTAAAATATTTTCTCGATTATTTAGCCTAAACAATACCCCCCTCAGATTGACCCATCTCAAACCCAATCTTGATCAGGCTTCTGAACAGGTAGGGTTTTAATTCCTTTACCCCTCACGGGGATGGAAACTGAAATTTTAATTTCCGAGATTTAGATCAAGATTACCTAGTTTTAATTCCTTTACCCCTCACGGGGATGGAAACAAGCCACCCAAAAAACTACTCCTCCGCAAACTGCAAAAGTTTTAATTCCTTTACCCCTCACGGGGATGGAAACATGTTTGTCATTCTGACTTTGTTTTATTAATCTGTTTTAATTCCTTTACCCCTCACGGGGATGGAAACAAAAGGGCAGGGCTTCTTCTCGCTTCCCTAAACGGTTTTAATTCCTTTACCCCTCACGGGGATGGAAACTTTGCTGTAGGCTTACTGGCTCGAACGTCCAGTTTTTTTAGTTTTAATTCCTTTACCCCTCACGGGGATGGAAACTTGAAACTAGATGCTAGGAGCATTAGTAACAATTCTGTCAAGTTTTAATTCCTTTACCCCTCACGGGGATGGAAACTAGTTTACTGACCTGGGTCATTTAATTTCTTGTCCGTTTTAATTCCTTTACCCCTCACGGGGATGGAAACACCTTCTGGATTCTCAGGTGTCTTTTCAACGTACAGTTTTAATTCCTTTACCCCTCACGGGGATGGAAACTTAAACGTTTCGGCATCCATCCAGTGGGATCCGGTTTTAATTCCTTTACCCCTCACGGGGATGGAAACTCGCGGCGAGAGCCGCAGATGGAAAGGAAAAAGTAAAAAGTTTTAATTCCTTTACCCCTCACGGGGATGGAAACTTCCTTTTAATAGCACGATACTGGCCTATAACCTCCTTTGTTTTAATTCCTTTACCCCTCACGGGGATGGAAACTCTCAAAAATATCGCGAACCGTAGCGTTTAGTTCGGTAACAGTTTTAATTCCTTTACCCCTCACGGGGATGGAAACAAATAGATGGTGGTTTCACCGGCTGTCGTAACACTTCCAGTTTTAATTCCTTTACCCCTCACGGGGATGGAAACGCGAGATTTTCTAGTGAGTAGGGTAACCCAGTTTCAGTTTTAATTCCTTTACCCCTCACGGGGATGGAAACATTTTTTGACCAAGCAATCGCTCCGCCTGATCCTGGTTTTAATTCCTTTACCCCTCACGGGGATGGAAACAGTTTGTGTTAATAGCCATGATCTTTGTATCCTTGAATGAGTTTTAATTCCTTTACCCCTCACGGGGATGGAAACAGGCCTTGTCTTTTTTAGCTTCTGCGGCAAGCGCAGTTTTAATTCCTTTACCCCTCACGGGGATGGAAACTGTTCCATTATTGATTGAGCTTCTGCGACTTCATCAAATGTTTTAATTCCTTTACCCCTCACGGGGATGGAAACTTACTCCCGATGGAAACTCCGTTTGCGAAAAAGTTTTGTTTTAATTCCTTTACCCCTCACGGGGATGGAAACTTGCCCTAAAAACCCCGCCCCCCCACACAGAATGCAGGGTTTTAATTCCTTTACCCCTCACGGGGATGGAAACTCACGCTACCTCTAGGCCAAACAAAGTTAAAGGTGCTGTGTTTTAATTCCTTTACCCCTCACGGGGATGGAAACCCTGTGCAGCACCCGGGTTACTTCTGGGATATTCCAGTGTTTTAATTCCTTTACCCCTCACGGGGATGGAAACTCGAAACGATCCTTTAAAAAATATAAAGTTGTCATCTGGTTTTAATTCCTTTACCCCTCACGGGGATGAATAATTCTAGATAAAATAAGTGAATGATTAAAAAGTAAAAACTAAAACTTATATAAACATCTGGAACTAGCAGATGAAAAAACTCATAGAAAAATTAAATCAACTTAATTCACAAGTTGTACAACTCGCCGGACAGGGAAACATCAAACAAGCAATAATTGTTGCTCAACAAGCAGTCAAATTAGGGGAAACCCAAAAGTTAACCAAACATTCAGTATATTGCGATAGCTTAAATAATCTAGCAGAATTATATCGAATACAAGGACATTACTCAAAAGCTCAACCTTTATACTTACAAGCTTTAAATATCAGAAAACAACTCTTCGGTTTAGAGCATCCTGACGTAGCTCAATCTTTAAATAATCTAGCAGCACTTTATCATGCCCAAGGCAACTATCCAGCAGCAGAAGCACTTTTTTTAGAAGCTTTGGAATTGTGGAAAGTATGTTATGGAGACGAAGATTTTGAAATTGCTACAACCTTAAATAATCTAGCAGAAATTTATCGAGAGCAAGGACTATACTTCAAAGCTGAACAAGTGCATCTAGAAGCTTTAGCAATGCGAAGATGTTTGTTTGATAATGAACATTCTGATATTGCTCAATCCTTAACCAATCTAGGAACTCTTTATATCTCAAGAGGACGCTATGCTGATGCTGAAAAAATGCACTTAGAAGCATTAGCCATGAAAACACAATTGCTGGGAGAAGAGCATTTTGATATTGCTAGCAGTCTGAATAATTTAGGCAAAGTATATGATGCTCAAGGACGTTACCAAGAAGCTGAAATCAATTTTTTGAAAGCATTAGAAATTCTTCAAAAAATTCTAGGAACTGAACATCCCTATATAGCATCTATCTTAAGTAATATCGCTGGTGTTTATCAAGACCAGGGCAATTATATAGCAGCAGAGCAGAAGTTTTTAGAAGTTTTGTCTATGAACAAACGCTTGCTAAGTGATGAACATCCTGAAGTTGCTAATAGTTTAGATAATTTATCAGAAGTTTATCTAATTCAAGGTAAATATTTAGCTGCTGAACAAAAGTATCAGGAAGCTTATTCTCTAAGAAAGCGTTTCTTCCCTGAAGAACACCCTGATATTGCAGAAAGTTTAAGTAATCTAGGAGTAGTGTTTACATACCAAGGACGCTATCAAGAAGCAGAAAAACAGTATTTAGAAGCATTACCAATGTTGGAGAAATTGGTAGGAGAAGAACATCGGTCAATTGCCAAGATTTTAAATAATCTAGCTGGACTTTATGAAGAACAGGGAAAGTATTCGCAAGCGGAACAAAAATATCTTAAAGTTTTAGATATTCAAAAAAATCTCTTAGGCACAGAGCATCCTGATATTGCTGATACTTTAAACCAAATAGCAGCACTTTACCGCAGACAAGGACGATATTCAGAATCAGAACAATGGCATCTTGAATGTTTAGGAATGAGAAAACGCTTATTAGGGAAGCGTCACCCATCTGTTGCAGCTAGTCTCAACAATTTAGCAGTATTATATGATGATTTAACTCAATATAAGCAATCAGAATCATTACTATTAGAAGCCTTGGAAGTTGTGAAAAGCGTGTTTGGGAATGAACACCCACACGTAGCTAGTAGTATGAATAATTTAGCTGTGGTTTATGACTTTTTAGGGCGTTATCAAGAAGCAGAAAAACTACATTTACAAACATTACAGTTAAGAAAATTATTATTAGGTGAAGAACACATAGGAATTGCCACTAGCTTAAATAATTTGGGGGAGTTATATTTTTCTCTGGGACGCTATCAAGAAGCCGAACAGAAGTATTTAGAAACCTTAGCAATGCGACAACGTTTATTAGGAGAGTCACATCCTGATGTAGCGTTTAGTTTAAATAATCTGGCTACTTTATTAGCTGCAACTAATCGTCCAGAGGAATCTTTGTTATGTCGTGTAAGAGCAAGTAAAATTAATGATCTGATGATTCGCAATATATTTGCTTTTAGTTCAGAGAGCGATCGCCTCTCTTTTTTAGATAAAATTAGAAACGACTTTGACTTATTTGTTTCCCTAGTCTGCAATCATCTGGCTGATTCAGAGGACGCAAAACTCACAGCATTCTTATTTGTCCTCAAACGTAAAGGCTTGACTGCATCGGCTCTAGCAGCTCAAAACGCAGCATTCTATAATGGTCGCTACCCCCAACTCACAGAAAAATTCCATCAACTGCGTGATTTAAGCAATCAAATTATTCATCTCACCTTTGCAATTCCTGACACCAATGATTTAGCTACTAACCAAGAAAACTTGAGACAACTGCAAAGTAGACACAACAATTTACAAAAAGAAGTAGCGGCACAAGTTCCAGAAATTCAGCTATCAGAGCAACTTTTTGACCTTCAGGCGATGTCTGAGGACAAGCCGCTTCTCTACGAGACGCTACGCGAACGCGTCTACGCCGCAGCATTACCACTCAATTCTATTTTAGTCGAGTTTGTCCGCTTCAAGGTCTTCGATTTTCAGGCTATTCCAGCACAGGGGCAGACACAATGGCATCCAGCGCGATATTTAGCATTCATCTTCACAGCCGGGAAAGCAGATGCTGTAAAGATGATAGACTTAGGTATAGCCACAGACATTGACAGATTGATTCAGGCATTTCGTTTACAAGCATCTGATTATACCCTGCCTACACTCGCTTGGGGTAAAGCTAGCCAAGCACCAAAGCTGCGTGTTAAATCATATAATCCCACACCCGCAATAGAACTGAGTCAAGCACTGTTTGAACCCATCCGGGATTTAGTTAAAGATGGCAAACATCTGATTATTGCACCCGATGGGAATTTAAACTTAGTACCATTTCAGGTATTGCCGATTGATGCCACAGGTTCACGTCTATTGATGGATGAGTATACCATCAGTTATCTGGGTGTTGGGCGAGAAATTCTCCGTAGCAAAGTGCAGCTACCGACAGATTCTATCTCTGCACCATTAATTATCGCCGATCCTGATTTTGATTTATCGGGGACTGGGGAACTCGGGGTCCCCTCTGGGGATAAGGGGCAATGGGGAGCGGGGACTGGGGATTGGGAAAACAATGCTCGGCTCGATGTCCGAAGTTTTCAGCTACATGATCATTTCACAGAAACAGGTTTGCTCCCTGCGCCTGGGACAAGATTTTTGGGGGAAAGTGTAGCGAAAAAACTGCCTGATGCCAAATTATACTTAGGTGCAGAGGCACTAGAAACCCGCTTAACAAATAGCAACTGTCCCAGAATCATGCTAATTGCTACTCATGGCTTATTCCAAAGCGATTTTGAGCCGCAACCAGTCACGAAAAGACGCAATCTATTAAGTATGGAACGTCTGCGAACAACCAAGGTGGAAAATCCTATGTTGCGTTCTGGGCTGGCTCTAGCGGGTGCTAATACTTGGCTAGCTGGCGGGACACTACCACTAGCCGCAGGTAAAGGCTTTGTGTTCGCCCAAGATATTGCCAATTTAGATTTGTCGGCAAATGAATTAACGGTTCTTTCTGCCTGTGATACTGCTAGAGGCGATATTAAAATTGGCGAAGGTGTGTTTGGATTACGTCGCGCTTTTGCGGTGGCGGGTGCAAAAACTCTAGTGATGAGCCTCTGGTCTGTTCCTGACAAAGTGACATCTCTACTGATGGAGCGTTTCTTTGATAACTTGCAGTATGGGATGGGTCGGTCTGAGGCTTTACATTCTGCTCAAAATTATATACGTAAAATTACGGTTAAACAATTGCGTGCATCAGCTTTGGGTCTGGAAGTGCTAAAAGAACTTTTAGCGGTTAAGGAGTTATCCGTAAATAGTAAAATTGATTGTCAAGAAGATGACACACCATTAGAGCATCCCTTTTACTGGGGAGCTTGGATTTGTCAGGGAAATACAGATCCATTGGTGAACTAGAGTTCAAAGTTACCAAACTGTTACTAATCGCTACTTTTAACCCCATGAGAAATATATTAAGTGCAGCGATCGTTCTCCTTTGGTACTACACTCCGTGCGATCGCCAAAAGCTATTCCTAACTCATAGTTAGTACATCTTGTTCATTATTTGTAAAAATTCTTCAACCACTTGTGTTGGCTCTTGTTCACACCTTTGAGCATCAAATCGCTCAACAACTCGGATGCAATGATGACGAAAATAACGTTCCCGTTCTTGTTCCTCAACTCGCCGTTGCGGAGTATGAAAAGGCCCATCTACTTCCAGAATCCCCCAGTTCCCCTGATAGCAAATGAGAAAATCAGGTTCTAAATTCAAACGGTTCGTTTGCTTGCATATATATCCGCCCAGATAATATTACATAAATATGCTGATTCTGCATATAATAGCAATTATTGTACCCTCCCAGAATGGGAGGTTCAATTCATTCACACAGATATCAAGCTTTTCTCAAGCGACTGCGCCAAGCTAGAGAAGAAGCTAATTTGACGCAGGTAGAAGTAGCTAAGAAGTTAAATCAGCCACAATCTTACGTTTTGCGTTGTGAATCTGAGGAAAGGCGAGTAGATGTGGTTGAATTGACAGATTTTGCTGTGATTTATCAAAAACCTCTAGATTTCTTCGTTGATTTTAAGATAGATCCTGAAAACACCTCTGAAAAACCATAATGAAAGTCTTCAATCTCAAACAGGTTGAGCAGTAATAGCACGGTGAGTTAGGCATTGCTAATGTCAGCCTCTTATGAATGCCTGATGTTAGCTTCAGTAAAAATGCGGGAATAATGATTTACGCTGAACCTTATTTATTCGTTTGAAACATCGAGAAATATATAAACAATGAGTATTAAAAATATTATATATATTCCACCTGTTCCGGTGAATAAAATTCCATCTCCTTGGAGAGAAACCTTTCAACAACTAAACCAATCTCCATCACCACTATCTGTTTGTAACTTTCCAGACCAGGAAAGTGAACATACGCCAGATACAACTTCAAAATATGTAATTTACTGGGTAAATAAGGATAAATCAGGTTTGAAATCTAAAGGCTCTATTTTTCTTACACTTGCTAAAGTATCTAAATTTGTTGATGAGTTATCTAACTATACACTGGAACTTTCATGCCTCAACCAACCTGCCCTTCAGCTTCATGCAAATATGGTTGATGCAGATTGGCAGATTGAACTCACCTTGCTTGTGAAGAAACGGTGGAATCCTCAGCTAAAAATTCCCATATCACGTAGACTAGCTAAACTGCATGAGCCTGGGACTAACTTGCTCAATCAATTACTTCAACTGTGCATTAGCTGTTTTGATAGTAAGCACCATTTGAGCCAACATTACCAACACGCCGCCGACTGGTTTTTACATATCATTCAGGAAGCTCAGAAACTTGACACCAAAATCATCATAGCGAACACCGCCAAAGGAAAAGCACCCATCATTAAGGAGATGCGTGATATTGTAGCTGAACTGAAATATGGAAAAAATCCAGTCACAGAAACAACCTCACCTCATTTCCATAAATTGATTGAGGTGGGTCTATCACTAAATCAGCCTTATAGCTCCAACAAAAGCGATTGGAAAGCGTTCCTCAAGAGTTGCTGCCAATACATTCAAGCCACCGAAAAACCAACTTGCCAAGAAACATTTGTCAAAGATAACAAAATTGTACGTCGAGCACCAGGTCCTGGTAGAAGAACTTATCTGCTCATCGATATATAGAACACTCTGTTAGCCTTACGCAACAGTTTTGTGTAACTACGCTGCTAGGGTTCAAAAAACTTTTTTAAAATCTTTATCCAGCAAGGGTTTTAGATGATTAATTTGAAATCCTTGCTATTGCTATGTCTCATGCCAGATTATGAGATAGATTTTTTGATGGATTTTGGTTTAATTGCTCAGCAATTTTTAGAAATTTATCAAGAAAGGCAGAGGGCAGAAGGCAGGAGGCAGAAGGAATACTGTTTTCTGCCCTCTGCCACGACCGGAGGGAGTAAGGGTTTAAGACCCCCACCACAATCTCTGATTTGGTGGACCAATTAAGTACGGTGCTGAATCCCCTTCTTAATTGTCCCTTCTGCCCTCTGCCCTCTGCCTCCTGCCTTCTTCAATCAACTCTGACTCAAAGCTTATTCCTAGTGTTTTCAAAAACCTTTTTTCAAAAGCTTTATCCAGCAAGGGTTTCAGGTGATTAATCTGAAATCCTTGCTGTTGCTATGTCTCATGCCAGATTATGAGATAGATTTTCCAGTGTTTTTTATCTGATTGCTGTCAAGCAATTTTTAGAAAATTATTTATGCCACAACCAATAGCGGTTTTGGTAACAATTCTAGTTGCTTATAAATCAGTAAAAACTAAATATATTGCATATATTGCTAGATATTTATTGCAGATAAAATACCTCGAAATATCAAAACCTTATTTAATCAATATTTTCGGATTAAATTCAGGTTCAAATGTTAGCGAATGACCAAAGAGTGTCGTATTCAAATCACGAATAAAACGCAATAATTATTGTTTGTATTTTTTAACCACAAGGAGTCCAGTATGCCAAAATTAGATGCTCTAATTATTACAGTTTCAGAAGAGTCACGGGTTAGTCAACCTGAAAATGCTTATGAATTGCTAAAACAATTTGAAAAACATCTAAATCAAGAACACCCTCATCAAAGCTACAGCATATTCAATCAATCTGAAACTTCTGTCTATCGCTATACTTTGCCTGGATGGGGAAGTCCTCATATCCAAGGTAAGAAAATCACACAAGCAGAAAAACTCGCTGCTCAGGAATTTGCCAAAAAAATATCTTTAAAAGAGTTCCAAAATGCTTTGAAGATTCAGCAAAAAGTATTTGATGACTTAACCATTTCCAAAAGTATCCAACGAAATTACAGAGCTATTCTCAACAGAATTATCCAATTTTCTCAACAATATGTTGTTCTGCAAAATGAGTCAGCCACACAATCTCAGACATCAACTGCTCACCATCCACTTTGGCGAAAAGGCCGTAATGCAGATATGGTGAAAACTACTAACAAACAATGGCAACCAAGATTTGGACTTGGCTGTATCCCAGGAGATATCGTTTCTGATGTTTTGGAGCAACAACAACTTGAATTGGAAGACTTTGGCATAGATATGTTGGGCATGAGAGCTACAACTGTTAAGCTGAATATCAGCAGAATTAAACAAATTTTAGGTGCAAAACCTTATCGTTTAAGCGTTACTTCTACAGTAGAACTCAATATCAACACACTAATTCCCTTTGTTCCCATCCGCACGGGTCTACGAACACTACCTATTGATAGTTCACTAGCTCAACGATTAATTCAACAAGAGGAATTAAAAGAACAAGCAAGGCAGGTAGCAATTAAATGTCAGAGCGATATCAAACGATTACTGCGCTGGTATCGGGAAGAGCGGAAAGTTTCACCAGGTATGGAGCAGGCAGTTATACTTGTCCACATTTTCGTTGCTAAATTCTTATATCGTGATGAAACTGACAAGCTTCAAGCAGAGGACTATGAAGATATCCCTGTAATTATCATGTTACGTCAACTCTTAAGGGAGGTGATGAAGCGGGTAAATACAGCTGCTCCTACCATTGATATAGACAAGAAATGGTTAGACTGGCCAGAGTGGTTAAGACTGGTGGAGACCTTGCGTCAGGAAGCTACTGTAGTAGTCTATGTACGCCCAAACAGAAAACAGCCTTCCGGATTACGTGTGCTTCGTGGCATAGGGCAAAGTCTTCAGGTTTTCTTATTATGTAGTTTTTGGGCTTTCTTGCCACCTGACCGTCAAAGAACTGTGCGAGAGCTAGAGGAGGGGAAAACTTTAGTTTGGAAAGATGATAAATGGCAGATTCACCTGAAATCTGGCGATACGAAGATTGACAATGAAGAGGAATGGATTCCTATTCCTAACGTCAAATTTGAGGATGGTACTTGTTTGTATCAATATTTTCATGCTTGGTTGCATGATTGTAAAGCTTTACCTAGTTATGCCCACTTGCAGTGGGAAGGGGGATTAAGAGCTGTGTTTGCTCCCCAACATAGTTGCTGTTTCACAATGGTTGACAGTGGTAAACCTTTAACAGGTGATGCCGTTTGCAATTATGTCAAGCGCAGAGCTTATCGATTGACTAAAAAAGCAATTACGCCACATCTAACTCGTTCCATGTACATTACATACTTAGAAGAAAATGGTGTGCCAGAAAACGTAATGGTGTCTACTGCTAAATCTATGCACCACAGTCGAGCTACTCAACGTAAGCATTACGATAAGCGTCAGCAGTCTAAGAAAATGCAGCCAGGACTTGATTTGGCTGTCCAAGTTGCACAGTCTATTCTTGCAACAATTTAATACGGATCATCTTGGGTTTGAAGCTCCTAAATTTCAGAGACTTCAATTGGTACAGTCTTATCCGTGGCGATTGCGCGGAGCGCAATCGCCTACGGCGGGCGGGTACGCCATCGCAGTATTGAAAACGGCGCATCAATTCCTTAGTGTAACTTTCGGAATCAATAAACAACTCATCTAATAAAAAAACTGATACTATTGCAACTAAATAATAATTGCAGGCAATGGTAAGCATAGCTAAAGTCTATACTGCGATCGCTTGATCAACATTTTCAGTATGGATACGTCCAACGCGCAATCGCTTCCACTTGCGACCGATGGCAATCATCGCTGCTTCCATTTCATCATCGTCAGCTGCTTCAATCATTTGTGCGAGCCTTCCAGATTTGTCACTTTCTCCTAATGGTTCTTCTGCCAACAACTGGCAAAAGTAGCGGCGTGAACCTGGAGCAATCTTATCCATTCCTTCTAGTAAAGCTGTCAGCACTTCTGGGCTTACCCACTTTTTGCCATTACGAAACTCAGAAAGATGATTTGGACTGATACCAGCTAATACGGCTAATTCTTTACCTTGAACGCCGTATCTATCCATTGATTGTTTGAATAGCTGGTGAATTTGGGGCATAAAATTTCTTTACCTTCCAATCAATCTATTGGATTAATTTTAATATAAAATACATCTGATAGATTAATTCAATCAATCTAATAAGTTGATTTGATTATATCTAGACAAAATAGCCCCGACAAGTAATTTATCAGGGCATCTTTTAAACCTACCCAGATGATATGACAATTCAGCATCCACCACAAACGCTAAAAGACGGATTTTTGGCAATTTCTTGTGTCACATTTGCAACGAAAGGCGGTGCAGTGTGACAGAGCAACATTACTCCATGACATTAAGTGATGCGATCGCACTCTACAATTACAAATTTGGTGTAATTTACAGAATTTACTGCGACCAAACTGGATGTTCCTATGTGGGACAGACTAGAGACATCAATAAAAATCAGCGATTATCTCGCATCAAAAGCCATTACGCCGCTCTAAAAAAGGGTTGTCATCCTTGCTCTAAGTTACAGGCAGCTTGGGATGCGACAGGCGGGGAATCAATTAAAGATGAAATCTTGGAGGTAATAGCACCCGTTAACAAAAACGTGGCTGACTCTAATGAAAAAATGATACAAGCCGAAAAGCGTTGGCAGGAAGTTTATGACTGTCATCAAAATACATCGGCATCTGTTGATCGTTACTATGCCCTAAAAGCAGGAGAACTCAAAAAGCTACGGGATGCGGGAATTATTAATAATGCAACGTTTGTGTATTTCATCCTCAAGCTTAAAAATCCCTGGTGCGATCGCCCACTTCATATCAAGCCCCTAGAACTGTCGATTGAGTGGGACATCCCCGAAAGCAGTGTTTATGAGGCAATTGCCAAACTCAAAGATTCAGAACTGGTGACCATCGAGCAGGCTGAGATAGTCCTGAGATGGAATTCTCCAGCAGATTCTCAACAAGATAGTCCTCTTGATTCTCAACAAGATGTCCTTTCTGGGAATTCAGAATTATTACGAGATTTCAGAATAGATTCTGAGATTCCAGAATCCATTACGGAAAATCAGAATGGATTACGAGATTCCAGAATAGATTCTGAGATTCCAGAAAATCATCAGCCAGAATCTTTACAGGGCAAGGATTCCAAAAACCCTCATACTATTCAGACTTATTCAGACTTTAAAGACTCTCTCTCAGAAGACCAGAGAGAGGAATTTTTAAAATTTGGGGAGAATAAAGCCGCACAACTACCTCAGCCCCCTACTCTCCCCCGGCGGTGGGTGGAAAATAATTGGCAGGAATTATCAGCCCAGTGGTACAAATCAAAAGGCAAATCTTCCCCGGCGCAAAATTCTAAATGGGAAACTGACCCCCGGCGTGCTGACTGGTTAGCCATTATTGAGGAGACGGCCAACCCCCTAGAATTTGCTGTTGGTGATGCCGAGAAGTTGGATTTTGTGAGGTGGTGCAAGCAAACCAAGCAATTTAGTTGGCTCAGGGGGGAATTATGATCGAGTTCCCACAGTTTGAACCTTTACCAGTTAGGCCAGAGGAGGCAGAAGATAAGGAGATTTGGCAGCCATCATGGAAATGTTTTTGTTGCCAAGATACGGGTAAGGTGCAGCCGCATTTAATCCGGCTAGTAATGCCAAATTACAATTATGAGCGCGATTGCTTGCCTATCTGCCAATTGTGCAGTTGTGGCGATAAACTTTACCACTTAACCGAGTTTGGCGTAATTGATACACGCTTTGAAACGCTGCTGTGCAGAAAGTTGGATGCTTTAGCCCGTGACGAGTGGCGCAATGCAACACAAGAACAGTTTGCGATCGCTAAGAAGAAAGTGCAACTAGCAACTAATGAAGTTGCTCAAACTCGCAGTTTAAGGAAAAGAAACCGCACCCAAAACGATGAGCGAGAAGTGCAGATACGTAAAGCAGAAGTAGAGAATCATACATCGCCAGGAGACGATAATGAGTAACTATTCTGTAGGCGATAAAATCATTACTCCTGGGGGGAAGCTTGGCGAAGTATCCAGCGTACAAGCCAAAATCACCATTACTGG